>CAZYQJ010000104.1:0-9747 GCA_964649925.1 uncultured Litorilinea sp. | reverse complement strand
ACAGGAGAATTTTATGGAGAGAACCGACCAAATGAACCACCGCGCCGATGATGAATCGGTATTGTTACGAGTCATTCCTCTAGGCGGCCTGGGTGAAATCGGCAAAAACATGGCCGTACTCGAAGCCGGCGAAAACCTGCTCATCATCGATGCCGGGCTGATGTTCCCTACCATGGACATGCACGGCATCGACATCGTCATCCCTGATGGGCAGTACATTTTTGAACGGCTGGACTGGGTGCGCGGGATCATCCTCACCCACGGCCACGAAGACCACATCGGCGCGCTGCCTTACCTGATGGAGCAAGGGCTGCAAGGGCCGGTCTATGCCACGGCGTTGACTCGCGGCCTGCTTGAGGGCAAGCTGCGCGAGCATAAGCTGCTGGCCGAAACCACGCTCCACACTGTCACCGAGGATGATGTCATCGAACTCGGCCCCTTTACCGTCGAGTTTTTCCACACTTGCCACAGTTTCCCGGACAGCGTGGGCGTCTCGGTCATGACCCCTGCCGGTCGCGTCATCCTCACCAGTGACTACCGCTTCGATCCCACCCCGGTGGACGACAAACCCACCGAGACCGGCAAGCTCCGCCGCTGGGGCGATGAAGGCGTGCTGCTGCTCATGGCCGACAGCACCAATGTCGAGCGCGAAGGCACAACCCCCAGCGAGCGCACCGTCGAGGGCATGCTGGAGCGCGCCTTCGGCCAGGCAGAGGGCCGCGTCCTGCTGGCGACCTTTGCCAGCAACCTGGGCCGCGTTCAGCAGATCATCAATGTGGCGCGGCGTCATGGCCGTCGCGTGGGTGTCGTGGGCCGATCCATGGTCAACAACGTCAAGATCGCCATCCAGTTGGGGTATCTGGACATCAAACAGGAAGAACTGCTGACCCCCCAGGAGATGGAATCGCTGCCCGCCCATGAGGTCGTCATCGTCGCCACCGGCAGCCAGGGCGAGCCGACGAGTGCCATGGTGCGAATGAGCCTGGGCGATCACCGCCAGATCTCGCTGCGTGAAGGCGACACCGTGATCCTCAGCGCCATCCCCATCCCCGGCAATGAAGAATTGTTCAACCGTACCGTGGACAACCTCTTCCGCCAGGGTGTGAACGTGCTCTATCATGAACTGGGCGACGTGCATGTCAGCGGGCACGGTGGACGCGAAGACTACGAGCACATGATCGAACTGGTGCGGCCCAAGTACTTCCTGCCCGTGCATGGCGAGTATCGCCACCTGGTTCTGCACCGCCGCCTGGCTGTCCGTAAAGGGGTGGACCCTGCCAACGCTTTCGTCTTGGAAGATGGACAGACCATCGAGTTTCTGCGCGACGAGCAGAGCGGCGAGGTCGTTGCACGCATGGGCGAGAAGCTGCCTTCGGGCCATGTCTTTGTGGACGGGCTGGGCATCGGCGATGTCGGCAATGTCGTCTTGCGCGACCGCAAACATCTCAGCGAAAACGGCTTTATCGTCTGCATTCTGGCGCTAGACGAATTTGACGGTGAAATCCTCTACGGCCCGGAAATCATCAGCCGCGGCTTTGTCTACATGCGTGAGAACGAAGACTTGATCAAGCGCGCCCAGGATATCGTCCGCAAGACGATCAAGAAGCGCGCCCCTCAACAGGTGATGGAGGAAAAGATCAAAGACGCGCTCGCCAACTTTACCTATAAGGAAATTGGCCGTCGCCCAATGGTGCTGCCGCTCGTCATGGAAGTATAGAATCGACTGCCGCGGCGAGGGGTACAACGCCGGTATGCTGCCCGGATGCACATGGCTGTAACGCCTCCGCAGTGTTGGCTGCGGGGGCGTTTTTACAGCCGCTCACCCGCTGTTCGATAATATTCGTCCGGACGATGTACCCCTGCGTCAACAGAAAACGCACCTGATAGAGCGTCGCCACGGTTGCCCGCCGCGCGGCAAAATGATATACTGGGCGCTGAACGTTTGTTCGGTTTGTTCTGCACACAAGACGCTATGGCACAGAAACGCCGGTCCCGAAAATCATCACGTCGGGTCGACCCCATCGACCAGTTTGTCAATGCGCTCATGCGTCCGGAGGTATTGGGCCTCACGCTGGTGGTGGTCTCGCTCTTTACCCTGCTCAGCCTGCTGACGGGTACGCGCGGCGAACTGACCTCCCGCTGGATCGGGAGCCTTGAAACCCTGGTCGGAATGGGCGTCTGGGGCCTGCCCCTGGTCACCGGCGTGCTGGGGCTGTGGATTGTGATCCGCGCCATCGAGCGCATGCCCGACCTGCCCTGGCAGCGGCCTGCCGGGTTTTCCGTCCTGTTCTTGGTCTACATCGTCGGCGCGGCCCTGCTCGTCGATCACGACCCCACAGGCGCGGGTGGACTGCTCGGCGCGCAACTGGCGACATGGCTTCAGGACTCGTTGGGGCTGTGGGCTGCCTGGGCGATCATCACCTTTGTGGGCGTCATCGGCGTTGCCCTGCTCACCGACCGGTTGATCTTCAATGCCGCACAAGACGTCGCCACACTGCTGCAAGAGTGGATAGACGATATGCGCTTCAGGCGGCAGACAGCGGTCATCCGCCCGGCCCTGCCCATCCCATCGGGGAAAGTGCCCTGGTGGAAACGTCTGCGCGAACGGTTTGCTAAGGGGCCTGCGCTGCCGCCCAGCCCGCCTAACCTGATCCGTCCAGACCCGCGCCCGGCTGCGCTGCCCGAACGCACGCCCTCTGCGCCCACCCGCCCGCGGCCCACACCCCCGGCCAACACGCCGCCTGCCCCCTTGGGCAGACCCATGCACGCAGATGGGGATATCCTGACCCCACGCATTGTTGGCGGCGCGCAGGAATGGCGGCTGCCTCGTCTGAGCGACATCCTCAACGATTGGGAACGCCAGGTCGACAGCGACGAGATCATCCGCAACCAGGGACGCTTGATCCAGGAAACCCTTGCGCTCTTTGGTGTGCCTGCCGATTTTGAAGGGGCGTATAAAGGCCCATCCGTCACCCAATATCTCATCAAACCGGGCTACATCGAGCGCACCGTGCGCGGCGAAACGCAGCGCGTCAAGGTCAAGGTCAGCAAGATCGCCGGACTCTCCAATGACCTGGCGCTTGCCCTGGCCGCGTCCAGTGTCCGCATCGAAGCGCCCATCCCTGGCACAAGCTATGTGGGCGTTGAGGTGCCCAACCAGGAATCGAATATCGTCGGCCTCAAGGAACTGATGGAGAGTGAAGCCTTCCAGGGGATGAAGGGCAAACTCCGGATTGCGCTCGGCGAAGATGTCAAGGGCCAGCCCATCCTCTCCGACCTGGCGCGCATGCCCCATCTCCTGATCGCGGGCGCAACCGGAACCGGCAAATCGGTCTGCATCAACTCGATCATCACCTGCCTACTCCTGACCCACACCCCCGACCAGCTACGCCTGCTCATGGTCGACCCCAAGATGGTCGAGTTGAGCATGTATAACGGCGTGCCTCACCTGCTCAGCCCGGTCGTCACCGAAGTAGACAAGGCCGCCGGGGTGTTGTTTTGGGCCGTCAAGGAGATGGAACGCCGCTACCAGTTGTGCAGCAAGGTCAACGCCCGTGATCTGGAGCGGTACAATCTCTATCTGGAAAAGCGCGGCGAAAAGCCGCTGCCCTATATCGTCATCGTCGTGGACGAAATGGCCGACCTGATGATGGCCGCCCCCGAAGAGGTCGAGAAGCACATCTGCCGTCTGGCGCAGATGGCGCGCGCCGTCGGCATCCATCTCATCATCGCCACCCAACGCCCGTCGGTCGACGTGATCACCGGCTTGATCAAGGCCAACTTCCCGGCGCGCATCGCCTTCGCCGTCACCAGCCAGGTGGACAGCCGCGTGATCCTCGACGTCCCCGGCGCGGAACGCCTGTTGGGTCGCGGCGACATGCTCTTCATGGCAGCGGATGCTAGCAAACTGGAGCGCATCCAGGGCACGTTCGTCAGCGACGAGGAGATCAGCCGCGTGATCCGCTACTGGAAGGGCATCCGCAGCCTGGAGGAGGCCGCGCCCAGCGCGCTGCCCACGCCGCAGGCCCAAGACCCGGATCACACACCTGAAGAGGACAACCCGTTCGATGATACAGAGTTAGTGCTGCTGTCCACCCCAGCATCGGATCCCCCTGCTGCCGAGCAGCCTTCGCTGTTCGCTCAGATCGAGCAGATGAAGGTGCATGATGCACGAGACGAACTCTTTGCGGAAGCCGTGCGCGTCGTGCAAGATGCAGGCCGCGGGTCGGTCAGCCTGCTCCAGCGCAAGCTGCGCATTGGCTACAGCCGTGCCAGCCGCATCGTGGATCAGCTAGAGGAAGCAGGCATCTTAGGCCCGGACTTGGGCGGCAACCAGGGGCGCGCTGTTCTGGTGGAGAACGGTACGTCTCTGGCCGAGACGCCTCCCCCTTCCCCCGCGCGCCCGCGCATCATCGGCGGCACAGAGGATGACGACAGTCGTCCTGACCAGAACCGGCCCCGCGTGTGGATGTGACCCCTTTGCTTTTCAGCCCGGCGATACCTCCACACGGTCACGCGCGCTGAGGATGAAGCATGGCGCAGCCTACCACTTTTCGCACCCGCCCAACCGCCTTTTGGCTATTGATAGGATTGCTTGTACTCGTCGCAGCGACCGCTGGATTCCTGATCCTGCGCCCGCGCGGCACACCCCAAGAACGCCTGATTGCCGAGATAGAGCGGGAGTTGGGCCAGGTCCAAACCGTGCAGGGACGGCTGACCATCAGTTTGAGCGGGGTATCGCTCGAACAAGAACTGTGGGTTCAGCGCCCTCTGATGCTCCGTACAGAGACATCCTCCGGCCCCAGCGGGTTTCAGGGTACAATTGTGGTGCTAAACGAGGAAGAAGGCTGGGTCTACTCACCGGCCCTGAAGATGGCGACTGTGGTCGACCGATCCGACTATTCCGCCGAAGTGGCCGGAGAGCCAGGCGCAGGTTCGCTGCTGGAGCGTATGCCGGATAGTATCCTGGCTGCGCTGCGCGGCGGCAGCCCCGTTCAACAAGGCGAAGCAGAGGTGATCGCCGGGCGACAGGCCACCCGGCTCGATCTCGTCATCCCCCCTGATGACGCCTCCTTCCCGCCTGGTGCGCTGCGCGTCTGGCTCGACAACCAGTATGCCTATCCCCTGGCCTGGCAGGACAGCGAGGGGCGCACCCTGCGCTTTAGCTCCGTGGCTTTCAACAGGGAGATTGACCCGACAACCTTTGTCTTTTTCCCTCCGCCCGGCGCCAGTGTTCATCGCATCGAACCACAGCCGTAAACGTCGTATATCTCAGACGCCGTGAATGAGGAGGATCGTTTGCAAAGCCACCGCGCAGCCGGGCGCGAGATCTCCTATGTGTGGCTGATGGCCATTAGCATAGTCACACGTTTGATGGTTGACAGCAGTGTCCAAATGTTCAACCCATACCTGCCGATCTTCGCAGCCGGATTAGGGACAACCGTGGTCGTCATGGGCCGCCTGGTCAGCGCGCGCAGCGCGATGGGCATTTTCTCCCCCTTCTTCGGCGCCTATGCAGACCGCTACGGTTACCGCCAGGTCATGCGCGGCGGGCTGATCGCTGCCGGGCTTGGCTTGGCCCTGGTCGGTCTCAGCCCCAATGTCCCCGTCGCCGTCGCAGGGATGATCCTCATGGGGCTGGGATTGTCCGCCTTTGTGCCGACGCTGCAAGCCTACCTAAGCGCACGTTTGCCCTACCACCAGCGCGCCCGTGGCATCGGGATCTTGGAATACTCCTGGGCGCTGACCGGCATCGTCGGCCTTTCATTGATCGGGCTGCTCATTGCAGCCACCAACTGGCGCGCACCCTTCTTTCTGCTCGCCGCGGGCATCTTGATCATGAGTTGGGTGTTCGGCATGCTGCCCAGCGCGCGTGAGGACGGATCGCCCGCCCCCGCTGCGCCTGCGCAGGCGCGCCCGGTTGGGTTTGAGCGGATCGTCGACTTCTTTCGTCTGGGCGAGAATGCAGCCTCGACCTACAGCCTGATTGC
This sequence comes from uncultured Litorilinea sp., assembly GCA_964649925.1. Lineage (GTDB taxonomy): Bacteria > Chloroflexota > Anaerolineae > Caldilineales > Caldilineaceae > QEUY01. The sequence continues at coordinate 3,757 of CAZYQJ010000104.1, read as the reverse complement.
GTCTTCCACAGCCACCTTTTTTGCGTCCATGCTCATCATGATCGTCTATGGGGCCTGGCTGGCGGATCAGTATGGGCTTGGCCCACGCCAGTTGGGGAGCGTTGCCCTGGTCTTTGGCGTTTTTGACCTGACGGCCAGTGTCTCGGTCAGCCTCTTCACTGACCGCATCGGCAAGCGCCGCAGCGTCATCTGGGGAACAGCCGGATCGCTCTTTGGCTATCTGCTGATCCCGTGGCTGAACGTGGGGCTGGTTCCTGCCGTCTTGAGTACCGCCCTGGCGCGAGGCTTTTTTGAGTTCGCCGTTGTCAGCAACATCCCTCTGCTGAGTGAGCAAGTTCCGGCCATGCGCGGCAAGGTCATGACCCTCGGCGCAGCCGCCGGCCTAATCGCATCCACCGTGGCAGCGTTTGTGGCCCCGGCCTTATACACCGTCATGGGCATTGCGGGTGTGGCTGCGCTCTCTGCAGGGTCCGCTGCCGTGGCGCTGTTATTGGTCTGGACACGCGTGCGGGATGCCAACCATGAACATCCAGCCTGACCGCCAACCCGTGATCCGGCTGCTCTTCTTTCTGGGAGGGGTGCTGCTGGCGCTGGGCCTGACGGTTGCCGCCTTCTATTTGCTCCGCCAACCCACTGTTACCGAGCTTCAAGAGATCACGCTCTACCTGGGTACATCCGCCCTGCTGTCGGTGGTGGTCGCCTACCTGTTGGTTCGCACCGGCTTGATTGAACGGTCGCCGCGCCTGCTGTGGACGCTGGTCGCCATCGCCGCGGTGACAGCCTTGCTCGTACTCATCAACGTCTGGCTCCCGGCGCAGTGGCTGGCAGTGGATCAAGAAACCCTCTCCATGATGGGGCTGCTGGTCCTCTTTGCGGCGCTGATTGGGGCCTGTGTGATGCTCTATCTGGCCGCATCGTTCGACACCCACCTGCGCGCCCTGGCACAAGGGATGCGCGCCATCGCCCGCGGCCATCTGGCAACGCGCGTCATCCTCCCGGCCCGCGATGAAACCGCCGACCTGGCGCGCTCATTCAACCAGCTTGCCCTCCAGTTAGAGCAGATCAGCCGCCGCCAGCATGAATCGGAGAGTATGCGCCGCGCCCTGGTCACATGGGTGGGCCATGACCTGCGCACGCCGCTGGCCTCCGTGCGGGCCATGATTCAAGCTCTGGCCGACGACGTGGTCGAAGACCCTGTGGTCGCCAACCGTTATCTGCAGTCCGCCCTGCATGACCTGAACGACCTGTCTCGATTGGTGGATGACCTCTACGAGATGGCCCTGATCAACACGGGCGGGCTCAAGGTGGAGCGGCGTCCCCAATCGTTGAGCAACCTCATCACATCAACGCTTGCGCTCTTTGAACCTGCTGCCGAACGCAAGTCGATCCAGATTGACGTGAGCGTGATGCCCGGCGTTGACCCGGTGATGATGGATGCCGACCGCATCGAGCGCGTCTTGATCGGCCTTCTAGATAATGCCATCTGCCACACGCCCGACGGCGGGAAGATCACGGTGCGCGCCTATCCCGTTCCCGAAGGCGTCAGCGTGGACGTGGCGGACAACGGCGAAGGCATTGCCCCGGAAGACCTGCCGCGCATCTTTGACCAGTTCTTCCGGGCCGACAAGACACGCAAGCACGGCATCGGCGGCGCAGGGCTGGGACTTGCCATTGCCCGTGGCATCGTCGAAGCGCATGGGGGCCGCATCACCGTGCAGAGCGCGCCGAATCAGGGGACAACCGTCAACTTCCGCATCCCGCAGACAACGCAGGTCGAGGTGCGCAACCCGCTGCGCCGCTGGCGCGGTAAATCGGTGGACGGGGGAAGCGTGCTCTAGGCCGCACCGTTCGAGAGGAATTGGACAATGGCGGGCGCAAAATCGGTCAAGGAACGCACCTGCGCCGCTACTGTCTGCCGTTCCGCGCCGAGGATCAATGTCAGCACCGGGTTGGTCGTGTGCCGCCGGTCGCTGCAGTCCTCCACGTTGCCGTGGTCACTGCTAACGATCACCAGCGTGGAGGTGGGATCGAAAGCATCAAGCAGCCCGCCCAGAAAACCGTCAAACGTCGCCAACACGTCGATGGCCTGCGCCAACTCCCGGCGATGGCCAAGCAAGTCCGTGTGCCAGTGCTCGAAAAACACAAACTGGTGGGGCTGCGCCAGTTCCCACAGTTTCGCCCCGGCCTCCGCAGGCGTGTAGATGGGTATGTCGGTATATCCGAGATGGCTCACCCACCCGGCGTTGGTGAAGTCCGCCGCCAGGGCGCGACCTGCCGTCAAATCCGCATGGTCGCACAACGACTGCCCTGCACTTGTGGCGGCATAGGGAACCACGCTCAACAGCCGCTTGCCGCGGTTTACCGCCTCAAAATAGCCGCGCGGGTAGGCGTTGCAGAAGAAGGTGCTGTACCCCTGTTCCCGCAAGCGGCGAAAGAGGTTGCCCTCATCCACCACCGCGCGCACGCGCGCATCAGGTCGCGGGCCGTAATGCTCACCCACCCGCTGCGCCGCGTTCAGCCCTGTCAAGATCGTCGCCTGTCCGGTTGCGCTCTGTGGGCGGCCCGCAACGCCCAGTTGGGCATCCGTGGGCACGAGTTCTGCCTCGTGCGTCGAAAGCCTCCCCGTAGCGCGCACCGCGCGCCGCCCATCCAGCAGACGGCGCAGGGTCGAATAGCGATCCCTGGCAAGCGGGTTGACAGCCGGATCGTCCTCGCCCAGCCCCACGCCATCCAAGAACAGAAACAGCACTCGCCTCACAGACGCTCACTCTCCGACCCGGCTACCGGCGGTTCGCCAACCGCACGCGGCTGTGCCAGCGCCGCGGCCATCGCGCTGATGTGGGCGGGTGTGCTGCCGCAGCACGCGCCGATCACGTTGACCCCCAACTCGCGCATCCGCAGCGCATACTGCGCCATCACCTCCGGCGTGCCGTCAAAGACGACCTTGCCGTTGACCTCTTGCGGCAGACCGGCGTTGCTCTGAGCGATGAGGTAGACGCCGCTGGGCCGCTCGTCGGCCATCTGCGCCATCACCGTTTCGATCTCGCCCGGCCCGTTGCCGCAGTTTGCGCCGATCAGCCGCACGCCCCAGCCATGCAGCGCGGCCAACGCCTGCTGTGGGCGGACCCCCATCATGGTGCGGCCCTTGGTCTCAAAACTCATCGTGGCCGCGATCAACAGGTCGGGCGCAACCTCGCGCACGCCCAGAATCGCCGCTTCGACTTCGCCAAGGTCACTCATGGTCTCGATGATGATCAGGTCCACGCCCCCAGCCACCAGCCCGCGCGCTTGTTCGGCAAATAGCCGCTGTGCCTCGTCCTTGCTCAACGGCCCCAACGGTTCCAGCAGTTCGCCGGTCGGGCCGATACTGCCCGCCACCAACACGCCCGAATCGCCTACCGCTTCACGCGCCAGGGCTGCCCCTGCGCGGTTCAACTCAAAGACGCTGTCTTCCAGATCGTGGGCGCGCAGCCGGGCCGCAGTGCCGCCAAAGGTGTTCGTCTCGATAATCTGCGCCCCAGCCTCCATGTAGGCGGCATGGACGGTACGAATCCGGTCGGGATGCTCCACGTTCCACAACTCCGATGCCCCGCCGCTCTCCAACCCCGCAGCCTGGAGCATGGTCCCCATGGCGCCGTCGCCCAGCACCACCTCGCCCGCGGCCAGCCGCTCAAGCAATCTGTGTCCAGCCATCATTTTGCTCCCTTGGAGTGATTTGAGCCGATCATGCGCTCGCCTGGCGCGCCCGCGCCACCTG
>CAZYQJ010000103.1:9993-11546 GCA_964649925.1 uncultured Litorilinea sp. | reverse complement strand
ATCTGCTATGACGCCGTGCGCGCCACAGGGGTGACCGCGCACCAGGGCGGCGGCTTTGTCACCATCGAAGGGCCGCGCTTCTCCACCAAGGCCGAGAGCAACGTCTTCCGCAGTTGGGGCATGGACATCATCGGCATGACCACGACCCCTGAAGCCCAACTGGCGCGTGAAGCCGAAATGAGCTATGCCGTCATGGCGCATGTCACCGACTATGACGTTTGGCACACCAGCGAAGAAGCCGTCACCGTCGATGCAGTCGTGCGCGTCCTCCAGCGCAACGCCGAGATCGCCAAACAAGCGGTCGTCAACGCCATCGATGCGCTGGCACAGGCAGGCGCATCACCCCAGGCCAATGCGCTCCAGGATGCCATCATCACCAACCGCGCGGCGGTTCCCGAGTCCGTGGTCGAACGGCTCCAGCTATTGGTAGGCAAGTACTTTCGCTAGGCCATTCTGAGCCCTGTCCGGTTTGGGCCTGCAGAACACATGCACTATAATAGGCGAAAACTGACGACGAAAATGACCTGGTAATTGGCAAGGAGATATAAAGATGGCAAAAAAGGGACCGCGCGTCCTCATCAAGATGCGCAGCACAGAAAGCTCTCACTACTACCTGACCGAGAAGAACCGCCGCAACGATTCGGGCCGCTTGGAACTCAAGAAGTATGACCCGGTTGTTCGCCGCCATGTGATCTATCGCGAGGCCAAGTAGACAGCCTGCGCCCATCCGAGCATCGGAGAGACGCAGGGGATTTCCTCTGCGTCTCTTTTCTTTGCTGCCAAATCCACTATGCCCACGCTCCACGCCCGCCCTGACCGCTCTCCCCACTGTGTCCATCCGGAACGTCCGGACACCTGATTTCGTTACGATACTGTTACCACCTGTCATCCGTAGCCGAAACGTACCACGGATGTAGGTGATTCAAGTTAGCATCTACATCAGTTCTGATGTAAGATCACGCGTGACAGCCATATTCGCAATGGCTGCCCATCGGCTCCCGTGCGTTGTAGTATCATTGCACGGTTCGGGAGTGTTGAACGAATACTCGGTGCGCAACACCGCTGCCGACCAAACGCTGCGTAATGCACTAGAGTATTACAGGATGGTATATCTATGCATCGATTGCTGACGATTCTATCGTTTGCGTGCTTGACCTTTGCGGTGACCATGCTCGCTCCGGCGACCATCGCATTACCCGTGGCCCTCGCCGAACCTATAAGCCGCCCGCCAGCCCAGTTGGGGCAGATCACCACGCCCACCGCTGCGCCCACGGAGGCCTCTACTGCTAGCCCATCCGAGACGCCCACCCTCACGCAGACCGTTACGTCTACGGTCACTGCGACCCTCACGCCCACGCTGGCCATCACAGAGACCCCTACCGTGGCGGCGGATCAAGAACCAACCGTCGAGGTCACGACTACAACGACCGTTACCCCGGCGGCAACGGTCACACCGAACGCAACGGTAACGCCGACTGCGAACATCACCTCCACCTCGGCCGTCACCGCGACGGCTGCCCCCACCTCCAGCGAACCGCTGGAAGGTACGATCA
>CAZYQJ010000103.1:0-9983 GCA_964649925.1 uncultured Litorilinea sp. | reverse complement strand
TATCTCGGCATGGCGAAATCCGCCGCCGACTGGATCATCGCCAACCGCAGCGAGAACAACGCACGGTTCTTTGTCGAGGGTGTTACCTATGACCTGGAACCAGACAGGTCGCTCGGCCTCTCGCTGCCGCGCACCAGCAGCGTACTCAATCTCTACAACTGCGACGCCGGTACGCCTGAATCACAGAACACCTGCTTCTGGGATCCCTACCTCATCGCCCAGGATAGATTCTACGAAATCTACAACGCTTCCGATGCGGAGGTGGCGACCCGCCTGCTGCTGCGTGAGGCAGGTGCACCTCCGACCGATCAGGTCTGGGTGCAGAATCGCACCACCGAGACAGAGCAGGTGGTCTATCGAAACGAAACCTATGACATTCCCCCTACCACGGTGCAGGAGTTCCCGGTTTCGTCCGGCGTGCCTGCCATTTTCTATGTCCGCAGTTGCTTGACCCTGTCAGGCCAGACGGTCTGTGAATGGGCGCCCAAGACACTTGACGCGGGCGTTTATTACGCCATGGTCGCCATTGAAACTGCCGGATCAACGCCGGGCAGCCAGGTCACGACACTGGACCTGCGGCCAGTGGTCGCCGGGGTCGAGTTGACGCCCACGCCCCAGGCAACTGCTGCGGGCGAAGTCGACTCGCAGCCTCAACCCCCTGCCGCTGCCGTCACCGGTCAGGTGGTCTGTCGCCTGCTTGTGCCGACGCTCAACGTGCGTAGCGGGCCGGGGCTGGTCTATGAAATCATCGACAAAGTACGCAGCGGTGACGAACCCGCTACAGTCGCCGTCAATGGCCGCAGCGTGGACAATGGCTGGCTCACGGTCATTCCAGAAGTCGCGCAGGACGGCTGGATTACAGCAGATACAAACTTCATCACCTGTGACGGCGACCTGACCAGCCTGCCTATCATCGAAGCGCCCGCGCCGCCGCCCACCCCGGATCCCTCCTGGATCGTCCAGGAACCGATCACCGATGCAGGCGGAGATACGGGTGCAGCCGCGCCGGAAACCCCTGGCGAAGTCGTGACCGACACAGCCACGGCTAATGAGACCAGTACCGAAGAAACTGCATCAGCCGAAGCGCAAGAGATCCCCCCTGGCCAGGCGTTGCTGATGGTTCATAACGGCTTCGAACATGACATCCGCTTCACACTTGACCAGCGGTATCGACCCAACCCTGGGCCAAGTGAGTATGACCTGTCTCCGGGTGATTCCGTCTCCATCGTCGTCTTCCCAGGCGAAGTGGCATTCAGCGCCAGCAGCCCGTGGAGCGGCCTGTCCGGGAATGCCGCGCTCAACCTGGATCCGGACCAGTCGCTCACACTTTGGCTGCGGTTTATACCGGACCCCAACGGTTCCGATTGGGTACTCGTCTGGCAGTAGATCCGGCAAGACACGAACTGTCACAACGGCATTCGTAGGTCGGCGGTACCACCTGGCCTAGTCATCCATCTACTACAAAAAAGTGACCGGCATTTCTGAAGTGCCGGTCACTTGCTTACATGCATATCGGGTCGCCATTCGCGCAGGCGTCCTATTCCTGCGCTGCCCGCTACTGCTGCCGATAGCGCACGTATAGTTCGCGTGTCTCCTCGTCCGCCGTCAATTCAAAGGTGGCGGGCGGGCCAAGCGGTGTACCCGCCTGATCCACCAACTGCACCACCCAAGTTCCTGCCTGGGGCTCCACGAAGATCACGTCGAGGTTTGTAAAGCGGGAATAGGGGCCCGGATCAGCGCGGGTTACGTCGGGCAGCCCCCCCTCTGACAGTTGCTCCACCGGCAGGACGGCACCGTTATGCGTGACCCGCAGCGAATAACCCTCCAGCGCAAACGCTTCATTTGAGTACACATAGAGATAAATCCGCACCACATTGGGCGCAAGCGACTCGGTCGGGTGCTTTTCGGCGACTTCGAGATCAAATGTGTAGCTGGGGGTCGGTGTCGGTGTCGGACTTGGCTCAGGGGTCGGCGTGTCCGTTGGAATCGGGGTCGGCGTGTCCGTCGGGAGGGGCGTAAACGTGGCCGTAGGCAGCGGCGTGTCCGTCGGAGGAATGGTGACAATCGGCGTTAGATTCTGCTGCGGTGCAGGCAAGGGCGTATTGGTAGCGACTACCTCCACAGCCGCGCCCATTGGGGTCGGGGTAAACGTTGGTACCGGGGTGCGCGTGGGCGCATCACCCCCAAACAGACTGCAACCGGCAAGGCCCCATGCCGCCGATGCTACCGCCATGGTCCAGACGATTCGCCTGACTCGCATCCGCCTGGTGATCGGCAACGCGCGTTCAACGCCCGCGGCGCGGCCCGGCTTATCGAGTTCTTCCAAAGTTTCGCTGTCCCTTACGCTTTGCGTCGTGCTTCATTATCCGCCCATAGTACCCGATCTGACACCGGCATGCAAAGACCTGCTCCACCAACCAGGAGGGCTGCCCCCCGAAATCATGTTCGTCACGGCACAGTGCCCCGGCCATCATCGATAGCATCGCTCTGTAGCCAGCGAACCATCATTCTCTACACCAAACACACCCTATGAAACGGAGGGCCAAATGCGTTCCACGTTCCGCTTGTTCAGCATCCTTCTCATCCTGTTCGGTCTGGCGTTGGATATCGCTACAGTTGCGGCTCAAGGCGGCTCCGGCCCAGCTACCATGCAGCCCCGGCTTTGGATTCCTCAACTGTATTCAGACTACCGGGCGTTAACCGTCGATCCACAAGACCGGCAGGCATCGCTGGACTTCTACACCGAAGTCTACTTGGCATCAGAGAACGTAGACATGGGATGGACAGGCAGCCGTGACGCCTGTGACCCCGGCGATACTGCAGCCAGCTTCAAACGGGCAGTCCGCTTACGCATCAACTACTTCCGCGCCATGGCAGGCGTCCCCGCGGACATTATCTTGTCCCCACAGTACAATCGCATGGCCCAAGCTGCTGCGCTCATGATGAGCCGCAACCATGAGGCAAATCACACACCTCTGCCCGACTGGCAGTGCTACTCACAAGAGGGCGCTATGGCAGCCGGGAGATCCAACCTGTTTCTCGGCGTCACAGGGCCAACGGCCGTATCCGGCTATGTGGAAGATTCAGGCAGCTCCAACTTTGCCGTCGGACACAGACGCTGGATTCTTTGTCCATCATCCCGGGCATTTGGGACAGGTGACGTCGCAAGAGACACCGATAATGGCTTTGCATCGGCCAATGCGCTGTGGGTCATTGACGGCAGCAGCAGATACGTTCCCCCTCGTGCCATGCGTGACGGGTTTGTGGCCTGGCCGCCTCCAGGCTATGTGCCTCAGCCGCTTGTCTTTCCACGCTGGTCCTTTTCGTACCCCGACGCAGATTTCACCGCAGCCACGGTGACCATGAGCACAGATGGCCGCCCGGTCGAGGTCACGGTGGCGCCGCTTGCATTTGGCTATTGTGCCAACACCCTGGTCTGGTCCCCCAATGCCACCTGGCATAGCCTCGACACAGACCGTACTTACCATGTCCGCATTGAGCATGTACAGATTGAGGGCCAGCCCAAAAGCTTTGACTACAGCGTCACGATCTTTGATCCGTCCTGACCGGCATCGCTGCGAATGGTCAGTCCGCTATATCGCCCAGGTGGATCGGCTGGGCATGTGCAGCCGTCCATAGGCCGTCAGCCGTTCGAGATGCCCGATCAGCGGCTGGGAGAGCGCGGCGTTGGCTTCCGGCGGCCACTCGCCCAACTGCGGCCCCAGCGCAGCTACCAGTTCTTGCAGTGTGCGCGGCTGCTTGGCCTGCTCCAGTTCCGCCAGCAGCGCCGCATCCACACGCGCCACAAACGCCCGGCTCTCCGCCAAAAACGCCTGCGCCTCCATCGTCCCGTACACCGGGTAATGGCTGGTCAACAACAGGCGGGGAGCCGCTGCCTGCAACCGCTGGACCGTCGCCAAATAGCTTTCGACATATCGATAGGTCGGCGGAAACGCCGGAAGGCCATCACTGCGCAACACCGCATAATAGAGCGCCGCATCGCAGATGATCAAGCTGTGACTGCGCGGGTCATACACCGTCACATGGCCGCGGCTGTGTCCCGGCGTATGCCACACGGCCACCTGCCACGCTGCGCCCAACCGGATCTCCTCTCCCCCGCTCAATGCCATATCCACCGGGATCGTGCGCGAGGTGGCGCGCATCGTCGCCTTGCTTTCCTCGCTCTCATAAAAGCCGTGATCCGGCCCCAACTCCTCATAGCGGTCACGGATGATCCGCTCGATATCCTCCACCAGCGGCTGATCCAGCGCATGGCACATGAAGATGGCCTGCGGCGCAAGTTCACGCATCGACCGATTGCCCGCCACATGGTCATAATCGGCATGGCTGTTTAGCACATAGCGAATGCGCCCCACGTCCACGCCAATCTCCGCCAGGTAGGGCGCGATGAAATCTGCCGGTGTGGCATCAATCCCTGTATCAACTACCAGCACAGCCTCATCGCCGACCAGCACATAGACACAGACAAAGCGGTCGCCCAGCGGCGTCTCAATGCGGTGAATTCCGGGTGCGACTTCCATAGATCCCTCCTATTGGCGTGCGTGCTGCGACCTCGCCGGGGGCTGATAACAGACAGCCAGATGCGGTGTCTCCAGCCGCCTGTGTCCCTCCACGCGCGAGGTCAGGCAGCTTTCCAACATCCCGCTAACTAACATCGTGCGCTCCACTGGATAGGGCGCAGCGCCGGTCATGATCATTTCCTCGATCTTGGAGACCAAACAGGCCGAATAGGTGACATTCGGGACAGGTGTCAATAAGAACTGGGTCGAAATGGGATCGGGTTCACCTGCCAGTTGTGCCGCAAAGCAGAAGTCACGCACCGCGCCGTTAAGCATCAGCAGCGTAGCCTTCAGCCCATCCGCATACTCGATAAAGTAGGCGGCAGGGTTCTCGACCAGCCGCCGCACCTCCCCGCTACCTACCAGATCCTGCGTCCTGCCGTCCTCCTCGGTTAGCCCCAACGGTGAATCGCTGCGCGACAGGGCCGCTTCCAACAGCCGTTTCGACCAGCGGCCTTCCTCACCGGCCTGCCACACCGCATCCCCCTCGACCATCTGCACCGCAGCCACCCCGGTCTCGCCGCCGCGCCGCCGCTCCAACATGCACTGCATGGCCTCCAACGCATGATAATCCCTCGGGTCTGACCCGCCGACGCCGACCATCAATGCATCTTCAACATCGCAGCCCAACGGCAGATCCACATCGGGCAGCCGCCACGTCACCGGCAGCGATGACCCGGCCAGAAAGGGAAAGCCCAACCGATGCGAATCGTCCACCATCTCTTTGGCCTTCTCAAAACTATATGAGAGGTGCTTGTCATTGTAGACCGGGACCGACCGCCCATCCTGTTCAAAGACCTCCACACACGCCTTGAAGAACTCGTAGCGCGGGTACAGGATTTGCCCCTTCTCATTGCGCGGATAGTCGCCGTGCTCGGCCACGATTAGTACTGCATCGACCGCCAGTTGATCGCCCCCGCAGCGCAAGGCTTCCGCCACACTAGGATACACCTCAAATCCAAACTCCCGCGCCCGATCCACGCTCTGGTCGTTGACCGGGCGTTGGTCCACATAGAGCGAGACGATCTGCGTATTGGGCCGGTGCCACCGTCCCTGATATGGGTAGCCCACGACAAGGCGGTCGCATATGTGCTGGGCGTGTGAAAGATGGCGATAGACGGTCGCCAAAACGGCCAACCGCTTGGGTGCAGATTGCAGGGCCATAGGCCGCACTCCTTACCGTATGATTACGCGGGATGAATAATGATCACCGAAGAAGTCAGCTGCGCCAGTAGGTAGATGCCGGGTCGGGCCGGTACGTGACCGCCAGGTGCGGCGTTTCGATACGCTGCTGATCTTGGGCCAGGCTGTCTACCCCGGCCTCGACCAGTCCGGTCGTCAGCAAGGTGCGCTCCACCGGGTAGGGCGAACGGCCCGTCAGAAAAAGCGTCTCGACGTGGTTGACCAGCGGCGAGAAGAAGTTCGCCAACGTGGTGCGCGCCGGGGGCATCGGTAGATACATCTGCGTCGAGAACGGTTCGGAGTGTCCCTTCAGCCGCGCCGCAAAGTTAAAATCCTGAATCAGCCCATTGAGCAAGATCATGCTGCAGCGCAGCCCGTCGTGATGCTCATAGACATAGGCCACCGGATCTGCCACCAGTTGCGCCATCTCGTCGCGCGTGGGAAAGATGTTGTTGAACCCGGCTCGTGCAGGGGTCAGCGTGTGGCTACGGCTCAACGCAGCCTCAAACAGATCGCGCGACCACACCCCCGCAGCGTGCGCCTCCCAGAACCGGTCGCCGCGATAGGCCTGCAGCCACTTGACGCCGGTCTCCCCCCCGCGCCGGCGCTCTACCATACACTGCAACGTTTCCAGGGCGTGAAAATCATAGCTGTCCACCCCGCCATACGCCACACAGACTGCTTCCTCCACCTCGGCTTCCCACGGCAGATCCACCGAAGGGATGCGCCACGTCACCGGCAACGAAGACCCGGCCATCAACGCAAAGCCCATCTGCTGCGCTGTCTCCACCATCTCGGTCGCCCAATCCCAACGCCAGGACAGATGCTTGTCATTGAAGACCGGCGCACGCTTGCCCGTCGTCCGGTAGACGGCCACAATCTCGCGGAACAACTCATAGCGTGGATAGAGTTTCTGCCCTTTAGCGTTTCTGGGATACTCGCCATGTTCGCCAATGAGCAGCACGCCATCAACGGCCAGGTCAGACCCACCGCATGTCAGCGCATCCGCCACTGTGGGGTAAATCGTCATCGACGGAAAGCGTTCAGCGCGCTCGCGGCTCAGGTCGTTCTCCGGCATCTGGTCTACATAGAGCGATACCAGATCCATCTCTGGCCGGTGGTGGCGACCAGCCCAGCCGTACCCTTCAAGAAAACGGTCGATAAAGTGCTGTGCATGCGAATACTTGCGAACCTCGGTCACAACCGCAGCGATCTTCGGGCGCATAACGCTTGGCTCCTCGTCGGCAGATGAATCAAACATGTGGAGGGTGGTTGAGGGTGGTTCGGTCAGAGGAAGGTGGTTACTCGGTCAGCCGGATCAGGCCTGCCAGAGTGGGCCTAAATCCGCAGCTTTTATAGAACGCATCTAGCTCAGGCTCATAGTCGACGTGCAGCCATTCGAGACCCCGTGCCGCCGCTTGCCTGCGCGCTTCGGCCACCAATTCTCTGCCGATGCCGCGACGCCGGTAGTCCGGATGTACGGTTGGCTCCAACAAAAAACCATGCACCGCGCCGTCCCAGGCGACCTTGACATAGCCGACCAGACGCTCGCCGTCGTATGCACACAGATAACACATCGCATACGCCAGCTCGCGCACAAAATCGCAGGGACGGTGACGCGGCCACGATGCGGCAAACAAGTCGTTAAGGGCGTGATTATCCACCGGGGGGTTCACGCGGATCGTGATCGAGTTCTGAGACATACGTTCATGACCCCTGACAGGGGTATGGCGGACAGAATGGGAACGCTGTTTGAAGAGCCGCACAGGCGGCGGACAATGGCTGTGACTCTACCCCACTGCCGCGCTCCTGTCAAACCGGCTCGGCCAGAAAGATCGCCCAAACGATCCCAGGTTGAGTAATTGCGCGGCGGCGGCTATACTCATAGCAGCCGTTGATACACGCCCCAAAGCCCCTTACAACTCACAGACCAGAGGAACCTGCCATGATTGACGCCCATATCCACTATGGGGATGACAGCCCGGAGTTTTTGGCCCTGCTCGACGAATTGGGCATGAAGTTGATCAACATCTGCGTAGTCCATGAGCCAGGCGAGACGTGGCGAACACAGGCCGACCGCTACCGCAGCCTTGCCCAGACCCATCCCGCCCGATTTGCCTGGTGTACCAGCATCGACCTGCCCCGCCTCGATGACCCCGGCTATGCCGATGCAGCCATCCGCGGCCTGGACCAAGACTTTGCCCAGGGATCCATTGCCTGCAAAGTCTGGAAAAACGTGGGCATGGAGGTACTCTGCCCGGACGGCAGTTATCTCCTGATCGACGACTCCATCTTTGACCCGATCTTTGAGCACCTCGCCGCTTCGGGGCGCACGCTCTTGCTGCATATGGCCGAACCGCTGGCCTGCTGGCAGCCGCTGGACCCGGCCAGCCCCCACTACAACTACTACAGCCAAAATCCCCAATGGCACATGTACAACCGGCCCGATGTGCCCTCACATGCTACGCTGATCGCAGCCCGCGACCGCGTGCTGGAAAAACACCCATCGCTGCGCGTGGTCGGCGCGCACTTGGGTAGCCTCGAACATGACGTGGACGAAGTGGCAGCGCGCCTCGACCGCTACCCCAACTTCGCCGTGGATATTTCGGCGCGCCTCGGCAACCTGGCCCGCCAGCCCAGCAGCAAGGTGCGCGACTTCTTTGAGCGGTACCAGGAACGCATCCTCTTCGGAACCGATGTCGTCATGCGCACCGCGCCCGCCGACCTGCCGCCCGACGAGCGCGCCGCCGCGCTCGCGCCCCTGGCCGACACCTACCGCACCCACTTTGCCTACCTAGAAGGCACGGCTGATGTCAGCGTGCGCGGCCACACTACGCAAGGCCTGGGCCTGGCACCGGATGTGCTGGACCGCATCTACACCGCCAACGCCCGCGCCTGGTATCCGGGCCTGTAGGGGCAGTAGGGAGTCGGGATCAGAGCGCAGACCGCAGAGTGTGACTGTTTCTGCTCTAATTCTGGTTCTGCTCCCTACCTCCCTACCTGCCTACTCTCGAACTCCTATCTCCCTGCTCCCTTCCCCCTGATACCGTTTGACGACCTCGATGATCAGCGAGATGTCGTCTCGCGCCGATGAAACCGGCGTGCGACAGGGTATCCCGTTGGCGATACAGTCATGGAAGTGGCGCAGTTCACGCACAAATGCGCTCTCCCAAGTAATGGCCGGTTCCTGGCGGTAGCTCGTCCCGTCCCCGTCAATCCCCTGCACCGTCACCGTGGACAAGACGCCGCGTGCAAACCCGGTCGGATACGAGACGATCACGCGCTTGTTGTCGCCATATACCTCCAACGTTTCCTTGAAATCCCACAGGTCCGGCAGATCCACCCAACTCGCCACGCAGCGCGCCCCGTTGGGATAGGCCAATGTCATGGTGAAGGCGCGCCCGTCCAGCCAGATGTCACTGCACACAATCTCACTGGGCATCCCCAACATCGCCCGCATCCCATATAAATCGTGGATCATGCTGCCCGACAAGAGATGAAACGCTTGCGCTACCGGGCGCGGCACATCGCCAATCGCCTCTCGCACCGCAGCCTGCCGCGCCGCCTCCGTCGCCGCGCGCACCTCGTCGGAAACGTCGCTAAACCGCCGCACGTCAAACTGGCGGATGTGCAGGTCATTGTTCGGGTGCAGATGGTTGACCTGCACAAAGCGGATCGACGCCATACCCTGCACTTCGCGCTGCGCGATCTCATAGGCCGGGTCATACAGCTTCATGTATCCAACCTGCCCGACCGTCCCCGCACGGCGGCACGCCTCGATGATCGCATCCGCCTCCTGCCGCGAAAAGCACATCGGCTTCTCGATAAACACATGCTTATCCGCGTCAAACGCCGCGACAGCCACCTGCGTCTTGGGATCGCTCTGGCACAACAGCAGCGCATCCACATCCGCCGCCAGCAGGTCGCGATAGTCTGTATACACCCGCGGCACATGAAACTTGCGCGCCACATACTCGGCAGCCGCGCGCGAGACATCACACACCCCAACCACGTCAAACAGGTCAGGCAAATCACGCAGGTTCGGCAGATGATGCACCTGGGCAATCGCGCCACACCCCACCACACCGATCCGGATTGGTTCCATCGTCATCTCCTAGGCATCCTCTTGTGCGGCGCGGGGAGCCAGTTCATTCCACGCGACCTCAAATTCAACCAGCCGCTTGTGCAGTGTATAGACCGCCTCCCACATGGCCGCGCGCG
>CAZYQJ010000102.1:0-11644 GCA_964649925.1 uncultured Litorilinea sp. | reverse complement strand
GCGGGTTTGGCTGCCCCAATCACCGTGGCGGCGCAGGCAACATCCACCAAGGCGTCGATCCCAATGGCTGCCAGCGACGCGTCCAGACTGGCAAGTGAGAAGTTGGAGAGAACGCCAATCCGCACCCCGGCGCGGCGGGCAGCAATCAGCGCGGGTCGCACATCAGGATACGCCGACATGTAGCGTGTGTAGTCAAAGCCATGCAGGTCGGCGCGGATGTCAGGCCCTACCTGCAGTTCGTCGCATAGCGAATTCCAGAAGCCGTGGAAGAATTCAGCTTCCTCCTCCAAGGATCGAGGAAACCCCACACGCGCGCCCCACGCTTCCCACCGGTCAGAGATCTCCCAGAGTGAGAAGGGAAGCCGCGGGGCAAAGAAGCGGGCTGCGACCTCCATATTGAAATTGGCCAGTACGCCGTCTCGGTCCAAAATTACGGCATCAAAGCGCATGAACAGTTAGGCCTCAGGCGGGGGAGCGTCAGGGATCGGGGCGGGATACCAGAAAGGGCCGAGCCGTTGGCCCAACCCGATCACCGGTGGCTCTTCCCAGGCAGCACGGTACGCCAGTACCTGCTCGGCGCGGCCCGCCTTGTCGGCACGCCAGGTAGGGCGCACGTAAGCATAGTCATATAAGATCGTGCGAAACGTAGACGCGTCCAGATCAAAGCCCAGATTCTGCCGCCAGTAACACTCCAACTTGCCAATCAAGAGCGGCAGCACAATCGATTCATCGACCTGGGGCTTGCCGGAGCCTAGGTAAAGCGTCGCCGGGGGAATGTCTTCTCCATAAACGGCGCGCACCAACTCACGGCGCGACTCGATCCCTTGCTCGCGCGCGATCCGTAAGATGCGCGTCCAGGCTGCCTCGACCTGTGAAACGACCGTAAACCAGAGAGTGGGGCCGGTGGCCTGTGCAGTTTCGGCGCGCAGTTGATCGGCGACGGGGGCTAGATCCGGCCAGCTTTCACTGCCCAACAGCCGCACGCGCCAGCCCAAGCGCTGATAATCTGTGATGGCTTCCGGCCCGGCAATGCCCCAGGCAGTCCAGTCGATCAGCCTGTCTCGATATCCTGAAGTAATCTCCTGTGCATGGCCCCTCACCAACATGGCTGCAAACACATGTTGGACGCCGTGTTGGAAGATCAAGTCTATACACTGGATCATCTGCTGGCGAGTCCACTGTGTATAGGTATCACTGTGCGGGGAAATCCCCTCCAGCACGGCGCGACGGCGCGTGCCCCCTGTCCCCAGGATCATGGTCGCAGGGGCCACGCGCCGCACTTCGTCGAGGGGCGCATCAAGAAACTCGTCGAGTGTGGGAACGCGCATCGGTCTACCTGAAGCGGGTGTGCCGCCCAATATCTGCAGCCATCATCTTCTCGTTTCCTGATGGAGCGGTTCCATGCGCGTTTTGTGTCTACCTTGATCCGCCAGTAGCGCGCTCAGATGGTACAACCGATCCACACGCCGGGCAGAGTAGACCTCTTTACCCAGCCAGGGGACCTCATTCCGGGCGCCATTCTGGCTCACGCTGTACAACCATTGTCGCGCGCGCATTAATTGTTGGATTCCAGGCCCATCGAGCAGTTCTAGCTTATGGGCCTTGTGTAAGGCGAGTAGGGCGTAGCTGGTTTCGAGAACGCCGGAACCTGCGTCATCACGCCAACTGCCGTCAGCGCGCTGATCCCGCAGATACGCGGTGACGGCCTGGCGTAATTGCGGCTTGTAGCCAAGCTGTTCAAGCGCATTGATCGATTCTAACGTGCTAAACCGCCAAGAGGTATGCCACTTGTCCGCTATCCACTTGCCGTCAGATTCTTGGCAGTCGACTAGATACGTTTCGGTGAGCGCGCTACGGGTGTTACAGGTGACCAGGGCATGCAATGCATGGGCATTCGAGATGATTGAGGAGTTGATTTCATGGATAAAGGTGTAGAAGTGATCATCTCTCCAAAACCGATATACCAGGCTATCCTCGACTTCGATCCCGGCGGCTCGTAGGGTAGCCACTGCCACCGCGGTGCTGTCTACATCTGGAATAAATGTCTCGCCAAAACTTAGGCCCTGATATTGTTCGACAACTGCATGTAACTCCGCCACTTTGGGCTGAACCACATCCTGGAGTTCCCGGTGGTTCAACAATCCGGCGACCAATAGCGCATACAGCCCATAGGAAAGTTCAAAGCCCGTAATGGGGTAGACGACGGGTACAACCCCAGGGATGCCAGTACCTGTGGCGGCTTCGGCCCGTGCCAGGTAGTTTTCGGCCTGGGCTCGCAATTCGGCAAGCCCTGGTGCATCACCGGCGCTGCGCAGCCAGGCTGCGGTAGCCGATGGGCTGTGCCCCACACCGGTCAGCGGGTCCAGCACATCGGGTGTGAAAGGCTGCTCCAACGCTTCCCATGAGTAAGTGGGAGCCGAGTTGGCTGCAAAGGGATACCGTGAAAGGCGGTCCAACTTCTGCTCGCGCATGCCGAAGAGCAGCGCATAGGGCGAGTGGTCGATAACAAATCCTGCCTGTTGCGCCTCGTTCAGAAGCCGCGGCAAGATTAGCTCAGCCCCTAGTGGCATATTGTTGATGTGGGCCCTAGACCATTTGCTTGTATGGCTGGCCAGATATGCCAGCCCACGCCGGATCGCTCGTTGCGCCTCTGCGTCTTGGCGATAGGTGTGAATAGCCAAAATGGCGGCCAGGGTGGGGATATCTCGCGCTGTGGGGACGGTGCTTGCACACCATCCGCCGTCCTCATGTTGTTGTGATATCAGCCATTCCAGCCCCGCTTCGACACCGGCTGGGGGGGGGGCTAGACGCAATCGTTGGGCGGTGTCATAGATAGACGGCGATATCTGTCCTCCATCACGCCCCAAGCAGTCAATCGTGCTGCTAAGATCAGCGATGACGGCTTCGATGTATGTCGCCATTGTATTTACTTTCATAATGCTTCGATGGTGCCTAATAGCCTTATTCTTGGGGTGAAGTAACCTCCACACCGGGCAAATAGAGATGGTATGTTTCCTGTTCCTCGTCCGATTCGTCGATTGGACCGACTTTCGCTGCACTGCTCCAAGTGGGCACGTGGCCAAGGTCTTGTGGGCCAACGAGCCCCAGCACAAATATAGTATTCATCAATCTGGCGTGAATGTCCGTGACGACGGTTGCATTAGGCGGGTTTTCGACAAGGATCTGTAGGATACCCGCCAGAAAGGCTGCTGGGTCGTCAAATGCAATCGCTGCAAGCTCACTTAAGCGCTGGTCGTTGGCTGCCAGCGTAAGTATCTCGGTAGAATTGAGTGCAATCACAGTCTGCCCGCGCACGTACTCCGGCGCTTCATTGCTGCCCAGAATTCTGACCAACCCACGCTTGCCCACCCCCAAGCCGTGGTGAACAGCCAGCATGGCAGCGACCGGATCTGGGAGGGCCGGGTCGCCGCCATCAGACAGGGCGTAAATGTAGGCTTCCAGTGCGGGGATCAGCTGTTTGATCGCCGGTACGCCGAGCCGTCTGAAAACCGTCAAGAGACTTTCGCCAATCGTGAACTGCTGAAAGCCGTCTACTGTGACCATCGCCAGTTGCGCTCCGGATGCCAACACCTGGATCGCAGCCTCTGGGTCCTGCCAATAGTTGTATTCAGTGGCGGGCGTTTGGTTGCCCACTTGTCTAGCCCCGCCCAGGCTCACGATCCGAACTTGGCTCCAGTTCACCGCACATGATTCCTCGGCTATCGCGTTGGCGAGGTTGGTCAGCGGCCCTAGCGCCAAGATCATAATTTCGCTTTCGTGACCTGCCAGTTGAGTGCAGTAAAAGTCGGTGGCGGATGGCGGTGGATCGGGCAGCGGCGGTTGTGGATTGGCCCACCCTAGATACCACAGCCCATCCGGCCCGTGGATCAACGTGCCGGTCAAACTGGCATCGACCAGTAGGGGCTTGTCCGCACCTGGGATCACCGGGACCCCCGGTCGTCCCAGCCAATTCAAAATCAAGCGTGCGTTGTTGGTGGCATTCTCTTGGGAGGTATTCCCGGCGACTGTGACCACGCCAAGAAGCTGGACGGGGCGCGTTCGCTGAGACATGAGCCAGATCAGTGCGGCTGCATCGTCAACACCAGGATCGGTGTCCACGATCAGTTTCTGCACCTGTGCAGACTGTACCTCCTCAGGCAACTCGTCGCTCTCAAGGTCTTCCGGCGGGGTCGTGGGGATCCGAAAGCTGCGTGGTGTCTCAGGTGTTTGAGCTGATGCGGGCTGGCCCCAAACGATCCACATCGTCAGCGCCAACAGGCAGGCGAACAACAGCCGGATTTCTACACGATCGTGGCTGATCCGCTTACTGGCTACAGGTACATGGGGTGTCACAAAGAAGGGGATGAAGTTTGGCTGCATTGTGATGGTCCTTATGTGTCACCAAGTTGAGAGGATACTGAAGTGGTACGCGCCGCACTGATCCCTCTCCAACATGACCGTAGCCTTGTCCATAAGACTAACAGAGACTGGACAATTGTTTTTATTACAAAAGCCCTGTCTCCCTGCGTCAAATGTTGTAGTTCAACGCGAGACGTACCGTGGGTTGATACAGTGATATATGGTGCGTTATCCCTAAGGATAACAGCCCGCTCTCCTGTGCCTGTTAAGCTATTCTAACAATTGTGCCAGAAAGAGAAAGCTGCAAATGGGTACTCAACTTGCGCGATCCCTACGCCCACACCATGAGCGATCGTCGCTCACCCAATGCAAAATATCCGGTACATCAGCCCGTGACGTTGCGAGGCATTCACCCGATTGGGTCGTGAACCATGTGGTAGACAATATCTGCTGCGGATAGTACGGCGATTGGGCGCTGCCGCGCGCCGGTTTGCCTGGCTACCACTACACGGTGAATATGCCGCTCGAGCAACAGCGCCATGACGTGCGTCAGCGGCGCATCGGGCGGCACAGTGACCACATGACGACTCATGTAGTCGCTCACCGGCTGTACTGCCCAATCGTCCCGTTCATAGCAGGCACGCACCAAATCGGTGCGCGTCACAATGCCTTCCAGAAACCCTTCCTCGTCGACGACGATCAGCGCGCTGATGTTGCGCGTGGTCATCTGCGCGGCGGCAGCGGCCAGCGTATCGCCGGGCTTGCAGCGATAGGTTCCGTATCGTTTGGCCTGTACTACAGAGAGATTCTTCATGGCAAAGCGACCTGGGATCGCATGAGTGAATTCCGTCCACAGGGTTCACCCTCACGCCGGAGCGCCAATTCCTCTTTTCGGCGCGCTGCCTTCTATTCTACCCCAGGATGTACCCACCTCCTAACCCCTCTACGCTACCCCTTGATGGCGTCCCCTGGCAGCGACTGGCGTTTTCGTCGCGCTGAATCGAACGGCGATAGATTTGACAAGCATACGCAATCACGCTAATTTTCCTAGGCTAAATTTATTGTTTACACGGGAAAAACACTTGAAACCAAATGTGTTTTTGTCCGTATTAATCTCATTGGATGGCAGCAAACTACTGAATGGCCTATGATCCGTGTACAATGGCACAATGGATATCGGCCGGTCCGGCTCAATCTTCTTCCATTACTGTTTATCGAATCATGTAAAGCTCATGTAGGGCGCGAGTGAATTATGCGTAGATGGATCATCATCGCAATCGTTGTACTGGCTGTTGCCGGAGTTGGTGGCTATGCCTATGTCCAGTCTCAAGGCGGGTGGGTGGCAGTGACTGGCGGGGCAACAGCGGATGCCACGCCCACGCCCTTACCGGCGATTCAGACAAGCCCCGAAGTGATTGTGGATGCTGTCGTCGTGCCCGCGCGCTTTGTTGCGCTCAGCATGCCCACGTCGGGCATTGTGGCCGACATCGTTGTTAACGAGGGCGAGTACGTGGAACAGGGACAGGTGATCGCCCAACTAGAGAATGAGCGCCAGGTAATCGCCATTGCCCAGGCCGAGGCGCGCGTGCGGAGCGCCGAGGCACGCATCCGTGAACTGCGCGCCGGATCGCGACCCGAAGAGATCCAGGCGGCCCAGGCTGCGGTGGATATGGCTGTTGCCAACCTGGATACCCTGCGGGAAGGGGCACGGGCGGAAGACATTGCCGCGGCAGAAGCTGCGCTGGCCGCGGCCCAAGCCGCCTATCAGCGAGTCCTGGATGGGGCCGACGACGCACAGTTGA
Organism: uncultured Litorilinea sp.; assembly: GCA_964649925.1. Taxonomy (GTDB): domain Bacteria; phylum Chloroflexota; class Anaerolineae; order Caldilineales; family Caldilineaceae; genus QEUY01. The sequence goes on along the minus strand of CAZYQJ010000102.1, from coordinate 5,483 downwards.
TCACGGCAGAGGTCGAACTGGCGAATGCCGAGGCCGCACTGCGTCAGGCCCAAAGCGCCTATGACCAGGTCAGCTGGCGCAGCGATGTGTCGGCGCTGCCTCAAGCCGCCGACCTGGAACGCGCCACCAATAACTATGAGGCGGCCCAGGCGCGCTATAACGACATCGTCGCTGGAGCGGAGGAAAGTGATATCGCCGCGGCGCGTGCCGAAGTCGAAAGTGCCCAGGCTGCGCTGGACAAGGCCCGCACGCCCGCCACAGCCAGCGAGATCGCCGCGGCGGAGGCGCAGGTGCGGCAGGCGGAAGCGCAGTTGGCGCTATTGGTAGCGGGCACACGTGCGGAAACGCTGGAGGCGGCAGAGGCCGACCTGACCGAGGCACAGACGGCGTTGATGCAGCGGCAAGTCGAACTCCAGGATACGCAGTTGACTGCCCCCTTTGCTGGAACGATCGCGTCGCTCGACCTGGAAGTAGGGGAACAGGTGGCAGCAGGGACGCCGGTCGCGCAACTGGCTGACCTCAGCGAGTGGTATATCGAAACCGATGACCTCACCGAGATCAACGTGGTCTATGTGCAGGAAGGGGATCGGGTGGTGATTAACGTCGATGCGCTGCCCGATCTGGAACTAGAGGGCACAGTGCTGCGGATCAAGCCTCTGGGTGAGAATAAGTTGGGCGATATCACCTATACGGCCACAATCGTGCCTGACGCCAGCGATGACCGCCTGCGCTGGAATATGACTGCCTCGGTGGTGATCGAGACGAGTGACGCGTCCGCCGCACGCTAAGACCTCTCCATGTGAGTCTCATGTGAGTGAGGAACCATGACGTTTTTATCACCGCGCTGGCGCAAGGTGCTGCGCGATCTATGGTCAAACAAAACCCGTACCCTGTTGGTGCTGCTCTCGATTGCCGTGGGAGTCAGCGCCATCGGCATGGTCATGGGGTCGCAGCTTATCGTGGATCGCTATCTGCCCGCTGCCTATGCCGCGGTTAACCCTGCTGCGGGTACTGTGTTTACGCTTACCACCTTTGACGACGATCTGGTGGAGGTGGTGCGTGCCATGGACGAGGTGGATGAGGCCGAAGGCCGCCGCGTCGTCAATGTGCGCTTTATGACCCAGAGCGGTGAATGGCGGATACTGCAACTCATAGCCATCCCCGACTATGAGGACATCACCCTCAACAAGATCCGGTCCGAGACGGGCGAGTACCCGCCGCCGCTGCATGAGGTGCTGCTGGAGCGCGCCTCGGTGGACCCGACGCTGGGGCTGGGCGATGTCACAATCGGCGACGTGCTGACTGTGGAAGCCCCTAACGGCAAACAGCGTCAGTTGCGCATGGCCGGTACAGTCCATGATATGAACCAACTCCCGGCCTTTATGAGCGGCGCGGGCTATGGCTATATCACTGTTGATACGCTGACCTGGCTGGGCGAGCCGCGCGACTTCAACCAGTTAGACTTTACCGTGGCCGAAAACCACATGGACTTTGAGCATGTGACCGCGGTGGGCAAACTGATCGAGCGACAACTGGAGAATGCCGGGCAGAATGTGATCTTTACCTTTATCCCTACGCCCGGCGAACACCCTGCCCAAAACTTTCTGGATGCGTTTTCGCTGATCTTGGGCGGCATCGGCGTGCTGTCGCTGTTGCTAAGCGGCTTTCTGATCGTCAACACGCTCTCGGCTATTCTGACCCAGCATGTGCGCCAGATCGGGATCATGAAGGCCATCGGCGCGCGCACCGGGCAGGTTGCGACCATGTATTTTGTGATGGTGCTGCTCTTTGGCGTGCTGGCGCTGCTGATTGCCATCCCCGCGGGCGCGCTGGGCGCAATTGGGCTGGCAAATATCTTTGCGGGGCTGCTCAACTTTGATGTGGGCGGCGTGCGTGTGGACCCGCAGGTGTTGCTGGTGCAGGTGGTCATCGGGCTGTCCGCACCCATGCTCGCCGCGCTGCTGCCGATTACACGTGGGGTGCGCGTCACCGTGCGCGAGGCCATCAGCGAACACGGCTTGGGCAAAGGTCACTTTGGACAAGGCCTGCTGGATCGGGTGATCGTGGGGCTGCGTTTTCTGATCCCAATGGGGCGGCCCATGCAGATTTCGCTGCGGAATACCTTCCGGCGCAAGTCACGCCTGGCGTTGACGCTGATCACGCTGTCGCTGGCCAGCACCATCTTTATCGCCATCTTCAGCATCCGCGCATCGCTGCAGCAGACGTTGGACGATGCCCTCTCTTATTTTGACTACGATGTACAGGTAACCTTCGACCGCGCCTATCGCACTGACCGCATTCATGCCGAGCTAGAGGACATACCCGGGATCGACCGCGTCGAGACTTGGGGGTTTGGGACGGCGCGTCGGCTGCGTCCTGACGGCACGGAGAGCGACAGCATTGTGCTCTATGCGCCGCTGCCCGATTCGGAGATGATCAACCCCACGCTGGTCGAGGGACGTTGGATCCTGCCCGGCGATGCTAATGCGATTGTGATCAATACCGATGTGTTGAAAACCGAGGAGGATGTCGAGGTCGGCGACGAGATCACCCTCAAACTTAATGACAAGGAAACACCCTGGATCGTGGTCGGTATTGTGCGCGGGGTCTTGACCGGACCCAACGCCTTTGTCAATTTTGACTACTTTGGCCGGGTCACCAATGAGGTAGACCGCGCCGGGATTTCCCAGGTGCGGCTGATCGACCGTTCGCCGGAGAATCAGGCGCACTTGGGGCAGATCATTGAAGACACCTATCGCAACGCCGGTTTCCGCGTCCAGGGGATGCAGACCATCGCCCAGTTGCGGTCTATGATCAGCACCATCTTTGATGTGATCATCATCTTCCTGCTTTCGATGGCGGTCTTGTTGGGCCTGGTGGGGGGCCTGGGGCTGATGGGAACGATGAGTATCAATGTGCTGGAGCGCACGCGCGAGATCGGCGTGATGCGCGCCATCGGCGCGTCCAACGGCTCGATTTTGCGTATTGTCCTGGTGGAAGGGTTGATCATCGGTCTGTTGAGTTGGACCATCGGCGGGCTGATCGCGCTGCCCGCCAGCCGCCTGCTGACCATCACCGTCGGCATGGCACTGCTGCAGGCTGCGCCGACCTACATCTTCTCCACCAACGGCGCGGTGCTCTGGCTGGTGATCGTGTTGCTGCTGGCGTTTCTGGCGAGCTTTTTGCCCGCCAGGCATGCGTCGCTGCTGACTGTTCGAGAGGTATTGAGTTATGAATAAGTTGATGCCGAACAGGCGCGCTGTTATCACCGGTAACGGCGCGGCTCCCAATCGCGACGACCACCAATCCAATGGCAAGGCCTTGATCCGGCTGGACCGTGTAGTCAAGGCCTATCAGACGCCCGCAGGCGAGTTCTTGGCGTTGCGCGGGATCGACCTGCAGATCGGTCGGGGTGAATTTGTGGCGGTCGTGGGCAGATCGGGCAGCGGCAAGTCGACGCTGATCAATATGATCACCGGGATCGACCGGCCTACTTCCGGCGAAATCTACATCGGCGACACAGCCATTCACAAACTGGCAGAAGGCCCGATGGCGGAATGGCGCGGGCGCAACATCGGCATCATCTTTCAGTTCTTCCAGTTGCTGCCCATGCTGACCTGTATCGAGAATGTGATGCTGCCCATGGACTTCTGCAATATGTATAAGCCGAGCGAGCGCGAAGAACGCGCCCTCCACTTGCTGGAGCAAGTGGATATGGTGGACCAGGCCTATAAACTGCCCAGCGAGGTCTCCGGCGGGCAGCAGCAGCGCGTGGCAATCGCACGCGCCCTGGCGAATGACCCGCCGCTGCTGGTCGCCGACGAGCCGACCGGCAACCTGGACTCCAACACTGCGGACGCTGTCTTTCACCTCTTTGAGCGGATGGTGGACCAGGGCAAGACGATCTTGATGGTGACGCACGACGACGAGATGGCCCACCGCGTGCGCCGCACCATTACAATCGCCGATGGCGAAATTCTGCATCAAGAGTACTTTGACCGTAAGACGCCGGAGGCGGCGGAAGAGGCAGTGGTCAGTAGGCAATAGTCAGTTGCTAGTAGTCAGTTAAGAAGTAGAGGCAGAAACAGTGATGCCATTGCCGAGTTTGATGGCTCATTATCATCAAGCCTGGCCTACGGTTCCCTGCTCTGACTACTGATAACTGACAACTGGCAACTGCTTCGCCAGCACTGGCACGGGCAGACCGATAGGGCGGAAGCCGAAGCCTTGATAGAGCCTCTGTGAGCGGTGGTTGGTGACCTGGGTGTTGAGCACCAGCCGTTCAAACTCCTGTGCGGCATAGAGGATGCTGTCGCCGAGCAGGGTGCGCCCGACCCCGCGGCCCTGCCACTCTGGATGGACGGCCAGCCGCGCCAGCTGCGCCTCGACCCGGTTGTTGGCGCAGATCGCTGTGTAGCCCACCAGGACATCATCACACCAGGCAAGCTGCACCCGGCAGCGTACCAACATTTCGAACAGGTCTTTGGCCCCAAAATGCCACAGCGCCGGAAAGGCTGCGGCATCGAGCCGGGCCAACTCGTCCAGGTGGTCGGGGTGGCCGGGGACCAGCCGCACCCCCGGCATGGGGGACGGCAGGGTCTCCACGCGGCGGCGGAGACGGTCTAGCTCAAAAAACCGCACCTGTTCGACTTCCTCAAAGCCGTTTTCTGTCAACGAGTGGTGAACCCAGGGGTCGGAACCGTAGCAGATCAACTGCACGCCGGGCGCAGGCCGCGCCAACCCCGTCTGTACTACCGGCAGCAATTGGCTCAACGCCTCGGCAGGGCGCGCAGGTCGCTGTACTGCCCACACGCGCACATAGGCACGCGTGGGCGCGTCGGGCGGCAGCGTGACCGGGCGATCTTCGACCTGCACCCCGAAATAGCCCCACAGCCTGCCCGCCTCCTCGCCTACAGCGCCATATGCCTGCGTTAAGAGGATTGAGATGTCTTCTGCGCCGATGTCGAGATAGTGATAGGCGGCCGTCTGGACTAGACGGCGCACGCCGCTTAGGTGATCTGGCGTGGCGGCGACGATAGGCATAGAGGGTGGGCCTCGTCAGGGGGCAGGCAGCACCTTGCGGTTGCCATAGACCTGTTCATAGTACTGCTGGAATTCCCCGCTGCGGATCGGCTCCCACCACCAACGATTTTCTACATACCAGCGCACCGTGGCGCGGATCGCCTGTTCGTGGCTGTAGTCCGGCTCCCAGCCCAACGCCATGATCTTGTGTACGTCCAGGCAGTAGCGCCGGTCGTGCCCCAGCCGGTCCTCAACATGGCGGATCAGACTGCGCGGCTTGCCCAGTTCGTCGAGCAGGATTTCGACCATCTCCAGGTTGGTCATCTCCGTGCCTGTGCCTACGTTGTAGGTCTCTCCGATCACGCCTTTGCGCAAGATCTGGTCGACGGCCTGGCAGTGGTCCAGCACATATTGATAGTCGCGGCGCTGCTGTCCGTCGCCATAGACCGGCAGCGGCTCGT
>CAZYQJ010000101.1:0-11683 GCA_964649925.1 uncultured Litorilinea sp. | reverse complement strand
GTGATTGCCCCGGCGCGCCATCTGGCTGTGCAGGTCATCGGCGACGGCGCGGGCAAGGTCCTGCATCTGGGGGAGCGCGACGGGTCGCTGCAGCGCAACAATCAAAAGCTGTTTGAGGAGACGCCCGCGCCGAACCTGGCGGCTGGCGAACGCGCCCAGTTATGGGAGACTGCTACCCAGATCGCAGCGTTGTTCAATTTCCACGGGGTGGAATTTCTGATGGATCAAGAGGGGCGGTTCTACTTCACCGAGATCAAACCGCGCCTTGTCCAGCCACATCCTCTGACCGAGATGGTGACGCGCCTGGACCTGGTGGCGGCGCAGATTGCGCTGGCCGCAGGGGAACCGCTGCGCCTGCGCCAGGAGGATATCGCCCAGCGCGGCTGGGCGATGCAATGCCGGGTCAATGCCGAAGACCCCTGGAATCATGATCTGCCCAGCCCCGGCACAGTGCGCCAGTTTCGGGTGCCGGGCGGCGCGCACATTCGTGTTGACTCGCACCTCTGCACCGGATGCCAGGCGTCCGTCCACTATGACCCGATCCTGGCGAAACTGGTGGTCTGGGGGGAGACGCGGGATGTGTGTCTGCGGCGGATGCAGCGGGCGCTAGACGAGTTTGTGGTGCGCGGCGTCCGCACCAATCTGGCGCTGCTGCACCAGTTGATGGATCATCCGCAGGTGGTGAGCGGGACGTATGACACCGGGATCAAGTTGAATCCGCTGCCCACGCCCCCTGTACCCGAGAGGGTACGGCGTGATCTGGCAGCGGTCGCGGCGGTCGCCTTTGCCATGCGCGAAGAGGCTCGCCAGCCGGTTCTGCCGCCGCAACTGCTCTCCGGCTGGCATCGCGCCAGCCGCACGCTATGAGTTGATCACATCACCTGGAAATACAGGGATAAGAGGCTATGCATACAATTGCCGTACAGGTTGACGGCCAAACCTATACCGTGGAGGTCCGGCCTGACCCCGCCCAACGCAACGTCTATGTGGCCGTGGTGGATGGCGAACCGGTTCAGGTGACGCTGCCGGATGCGGAGGACAACATGCCCCCGGATTGGGTGATCGTCGATCACCGGCCCTATGAGTTGATCTTCGACACCGAATTACGCTGGCTGCAAGACGGGGGCCGCCGCTATCCGCTGGAGATTCGCGACCTTAAGGCGACGACAAACCGGCCTGCCAGCGGGGATGGCCGCGTCAAAGCGCCCATTCCAGGGTTGGTAACGCGCCTGTTGGTGAAGCAGGGAGAGACTGTAGAGCCAGGCCAGCCGCTGCTGATCTTGGAAGCGATGAAGATGGAGAACGAGATCCGCGCCCCGCGCGGCGGCATCGTACAGCAGCTGCATGTGCAAGCGGGGGAAAGTGTGGCGCGCGATGCGCTGCTGGTCGAAATTGGATGAGTGATGGGATAGCTACATGCACGCCATCACACAGACATCGCGCACCCGGTTCGAGCGGCAGGCGTGGATCAGTGCGGCGGCCCATGCCCTCTGGATCAACCTGCTGGTCTTGGGGCTGTTTTATTACTGGTTTGCCGTTGCCAACCGCTATTCAATCTTTTTATACGATCACCTAGGATCCACCCCTTTTGACGAGACTACCCGCAGCCGCTATTGGATGGCTGGATTGGTGGCGGCGGGTTTTGTGTTGGCGATCTACACGTCTACGCAGTGGGCGTTAGGCCGCGCGGCTGCCTGGCGTGGGCGCGCCCGCCATCCGTCCGACTGGCGGCGCGTGTGGCTGTTGTGTGCGCTGCCGCTTGCGGCGGGCATCCTGTGGATCACGATGCGGTTGAACTCGCCCACGCTGCCCTCTGGGTTAGCCGCTGCCTGTGTGGCCGCCGCCTGGATCGGGGTGGCCCTCGCCCTTGCGCCCGGAGAAATGGCGGCGCAGCAACCGCGCCAGTTCATCGCGACGAGCCTATACGCGATGGGCGTTGTGCCGAGCCTGCTGCTGGTGCGTGCCGTTGAGTTGACTGACTTGATCGGCGTGCCGCAAGCATATGGGATCGCGGTCGCCATGCCGGTCGCAGGCGCGTTGTGGATGATGCTGCTGCGCCGCGTGCATGTGCCCACCCCTTCACCTGTGGCGCTTGGGGTGGTGGCGCTCTGTATCGCCTATCTGGTGCTGCCCTTGGTGCATTACCTGTTTTTTGCCCCGCCCGCTTATCGCTATATCACAACTGCGGGCAACATCTTTGCGCGTACCCTGGGTGTGCAGTTGATCACGTTTTTAGTCGCGGCGGGCTTGGTATCCTGGGGAGCGAAATCAAAATAGCGGTCAGATAGCTGGAAGGATCGAATTGTGTGGAAGACGATAGCACTGATTTTGTTGGGGCTGGTGGTTATCCTGGCGGGTGCGATCCTCTATGGGGCGCGCCGCTGGCAGTCTGCCACCAGGGTGATGCACGAACGGCTGGAGGCGGCGCGCCTGCCCATCGACCTACAGTGTCAGCGAACTGGACGAGCTGCCCGCGCCGGTGCAGCGGTATTTCCGCGCTGTGTTGCAGGAAGGGCAGCCGATCATCGCTGCGGTGCGCGTGCAGCACACCGGCACCTTCAACATGGATGGAAGCGCCGACCGGTGGGTGCCCTTTACCTCCAATCAGCGCGTCATCACGCGGCGGCCAGGGTTTGACTGGGACGCGCGTATGCCGATGATGCCCGGCATGACGGTGCGCGTGCATGACGCCTATATCGCCGGGGAGGGCATTTTGCACGCATCGTTGTTTGGGCTGGTGTCGGTTGTCAACATGCGCGGCACGCCGGAGGTGGCGGAGGGCGAATTGATGCGCTTCTTTGCCGAATCTTCCTGGTATCCTACGGCGCTGCTGCCCAGCCAGGGCATCCAATGGCAGGCAGTAGACGATACCTCGGCCACAGCAACGCTGCGCGATGGCGACCTTGAACTGACAATGCTGTTCCGCTTTGACGAGAATGACTTGATCGAGGCTGTTCGCGCCGAGGCGCGCGGGCGCACGGTCGGGGACGAGATCATCCCGACCCCGTGGGAAGGCCGGTTTAGCCACTATGAGCGCCGCGACGGCATGTTGATCCCGCTTGAAGGCGAGGTGGCGTGGGTGCTGCCGGAAGGGCCAAAACCCTATTGGTGGGGCCGGATCACCCACATCCAGTACGAGTTTGCCCGGTGATCGTGTCGCTCAATCGTCGTCAAGCGCCCCGGCTGCGTGCATCAAGGCGCGCATGTAGCCGATGGCATAGGCGTTGGAACGGTGGCCGAAGGGCGTATCATCGATGATGTGCGGCAGGTGGTCGGGGATCATCACGCCGTCGAAACCAACTTCCTGATAGACCTTGAGCGTGGCGAACATGTCCAGATCGCCCGAATCGATAAAGGTCTCATGGAAGTTGTCGGGCGTGCCGGAGATGTTGCGGAAGTGGACATAAAAGATCTTGCCCTGCTGCCCAAAATGGCGAATGGCATCCACCACCTTTGTCCCCAGCATTTCCGCAAAACAGCCGTTACAAAAGAGCAGCCCATTGGACGGGCTAGGGGCCATATCTAGAACGCGCTGGAAGGCAGGTACATCTACAAACAGGCAGGCCGCGCCTGCAATCGGTGTCACTGGCGGATCGTCGGGATGAAGCGCCATCTTCACGCCTGCTGCCTCGGCCACGGGCATGATGCGCTTGATAAAGACCTCGAAGTTTTCCCACAGTTCGTCATAGCCTAACACGCGCCCATACTCTGGCGGCGCGTTCTGCATCAAACGGTGGTCATAGCTGGTGACTAGCGCGCCGCCGCGGTCACGCGTGTGGCGGCTGGTGCGCCAGACGCGGATCGCATGGAAGTTGTAATGCAGGATCGGGATCCCCGCTCGCCCCACGTTTTCGATGGTTTTGCAGTAGTTGTCCAGTTGTTCCTCACGGCCTGGCAAGCCCCAGATGATCTGGTCATACCAACTCGTCGGGATATTCTGGATGGCAACGATGCGCAGCCCGGCGTTTTCTACCTGGGTGCGGAGTTGAACCAGCCGCGTGTAATCGTAGTAAGGGCCTGTGGCATCCAGCCCTGCCGGTTGGACGACCACCAGGTCACGCACGCCGATCTGGCGCGCAAAGGTCAGGTTCTCTGCAGAAAGGTCACGGATGCCCAAAGCAGGACGCATGATCGATCCCTTCTCTGTGGATATGTGCTGCTTGTATGGGGGAACAGGTGACCGGCCTCTCGCTCCCTTATGATCCTGGCGGAATGCCGAGGGACAAGGGGAAACAATGTGCCGGTCACCTGTTTTCGGCGCATGCGCTGGCGTGGATCCACGCCGGGCTGCAAGCCTGACTTACGATTTGGGCTTTGCGCGCCGTTGGTGGCCGTTCGCCCAGCCTGCTTGAGCGGGCGACGCGCGGTGGCGGCCCTGCCTAGAAGCCAAGCTGTTTGTTTACTTGGTTCCGCAGCGGGAGTTGGTTCTTGATCAGGCGATCCAGGTTTTCTTTGAAGATCTCCATGATGTATTTGCCTTCGTGCTGTGTGCCACCGGCGATGTGTGCGGTGATCAGCACGTTGTCGAGCTTCCAGAGCGGGTGGTCGGCGGGCAGCGGTTCGGGCTTACAGACATCCAACGCGGCGGCGGCAATGCGCTTTTCCTGCAATGCCTCCACCAGCGCATCTTGATCGACAATGCCGCCGCGCGACATGGCGACCAGCATCGCCGTAGGGCGCATCAGCCCCAGTTCGCGCGCGCCGATCATGTTGTCGGTCTGCGCCGTGTAGGGAACCATCACCACCACATAATCAGATGCCCGCAGCAGGTCGTCCAGCCGGTCTAGCCCCCAGAGTTCGTCTACGGCATCCGGTTTGTTTTGGGGATTGAGGTCTACCGAGATGACACGCATCCCAAAGGCTTTGGCGCGCTGCGCCAGGGCGCGGCCAATCGAGCCACAGCCGATGATGCCCATCGTGCTGCCGGTCAGTTCGGCCAGGTGAGGACGGATTTCTCTGGGCCGCCACACCCCTTCATGCTGGTGCAGCACCGACTGGCGGATACCGCGCGTAAAAGCCAGGATCATCGCCATCGTGCTGTCGGCGACCGCGGGCGCATGCGTGCCGCTGGCGCTGGTCAACAAGCAGCCATCGGCCACCAGTTCGGGGATGTCTAGAAAGTAATTGACGCCGGAGCTTGGCGACTGGATCCAGCGCAGTTGTTTGGCGCAGGCATAGATCTCCCGGTTGAGCCAGCCGATATACACATCGGCATCCACGATCAAGCTGGCGGTTTGCTCGCGCTCTGGGCAGTAGACAAAGGTGATATCCGGGTATTGCTGCTGTAATTCAGGGATCGCCTTTTCCAACCCCATAGGATTTGTGCCGATCAAGACCTTCATTTTGGCTTTGCCTTCTAGTGGATAGGTTGTTCAACTGTGAGGGCCATTTGGGTAGACGTATTACCCTAAGCGTACCACGGCTTGGCAATGGACGCACGCCACGAATGATCAAAAAACCCACCGTCATCAAGGCGATTAGATGACGGTGGGCAGGCTTTAGCAAGGAGAAGCGGGGCTATGGCTGCATCGATTCAGGGAATAGCACAACCTTGACATAATTATCTGCGCGCAGAAGTTCCTGCGCTGCCGTCTGAATCTGTTCGGCGGTCAGAGCGGCAGCGGCTGCCTCCTGGGCGGCAAAGTCGATCCGGTCTTCGCCGCCATAGATGATGTAATCCTTGATCCTGGTAAACCAGAAGTTGTTGGTTTCCAGTTGTTCCTCGAGCGTGGCCAGCGCCTGGGCCTGCACCTTGACCACATCATCCTCACTGGGGCCGTTCTGCTGCAAGTCCTCGATCTCGGCAAAGGTCGCCTCGACCAGTTCGTCCACGCGCGCCGGGTCGGTGGCAAAGGCGACGATTACAAAGTAGCCGGGTTCGGGCAGTTCCTGTGTAAAGGCATAGGCGGATGACGCATAGACGCCGCCGCGCGCCTCGCGCAGTTCTTCACGCAGATGGATATCAAGCGCGGTCGCCAGGGCGTTCAACTCCACCGTGGACTCGACGGTGGCGGTGAAGGGGCCGCTGAACACCATCTGCACGATGCTGCGTTCGCCTTCACCGGCATAGACATCGCGCTCCACGACGCCTTGGGGCAGGTCGGGCGCGACATCCTGCCAGCTTTCCTGGCGGTCGGTGGCGGGCAGCGTGCCGAGATAGGTCTGGGCCAGTGTGGTCAACTCATCCACGTCAAAACTGCCCACAAAGACAAAGATGAAATCGCTCGCATCACTGAAGCGGTCTTGGTAGATCTCAAAGCCGCGCGCCAGGTCGAGAGACTCGACTGCCTCGATGGGCAGCGCGCCGCGGCGGATCGTATCGCCATAGACCGCTTCGACAAACGCATCCTCCAGCGCGGCGTTGGGGTCTTGGGCGCGGTTGGTGAGCGCGGTGATCTGCCGGTTCTTGACCACCTCGAAGATCGGTTCGTCGGCGCGCGGCTCGACAAAGTAGAGATGGATCAACTGGAGGAGGGTTTCCAGGTCTCTGGGCGCAGCGCTGCCTTCGATGCCCTCTGCCAGTTCGCGGATATAGGGTACGGCAGAGACGTTTTTGCCCGCCAGCATCTTGGTCAGCGTCGAGGCGTCATAAGGGCCGACCCCGCTCTCGTTCACCACGTCGTCGATCAGGCTCGCTTCCGGGAAGTCGTCGTCGCTCACCAGCGAGGAACCGCCCAGGCTAAAGCCGCCAAAGACAACTTCATCAGCCTTGAAGTCGGTGGGCTTCATCCAGACCTCGACGCCATTCGCCAGTTCGATGATGGTAACGCCCAGATCGGGGCGTTCTTCGGTCGAGACCACGTCGGCGGGCGCGGGCGGCGTTTCGATCAAATCCCCCGCGATCGCTTCCTCGGCGGGCGGTTCGATGGTAGCTGCCAGCGCGCTTTCGACCGTAGCGGCCATTTCCTCCTCGCTGGGCAGCGGCGTCTCCTCCTTTTGCGGCCCGGTCACATAGATGAGCCGGTTATCGGTGGCGGTCAACTCGGCCACCCTAGCGTTGACCTCCTCCAGCGCGATCCCCGGCAGCAGTTCCTGCACATGGACAAAGAGGTCGCTGATGCTGGGGATCGCTTCGTCTTGCAGGAAGTGGGTCAGATATTCATTGGCATAATTGCGGCTGGGGGTGTTGGCACGCTCGTTATAGGCTTGTTCGTAGGCAGTCAGCAGTTGCGCCTTGGCACGCGCCAGTTCTGCTTCGCTAAAGCCGTAGAGCCGAGCGCGTTCCACCTCGGTGGTGATGGTGTCCAGCGCATCCAATACGCGGCCATCGGGGGTCTGCGCCAGCACGATATCGGTCTGCACCGGACGCACCAATCCGCCTACGCCGGAAGCGGCGGACAGGAACGGCGCATCGGGCTGGCGTGAGATGTCGGCCAGCCGTTCGTTGAACATGATGTAAAAGAGGTCAGTCACCATATCGGCGCGCAGGTCGCCCAGGGTTTGGATGGGCACATTGGGGCGGCGGCGCATGACGTAAAGGGTGGTTGAAGTCTGCTCCGGGTCGCTCACCGTCAGGTAGTGGGTTTCGCCGGTGGCGGGCAGGTCATAGCTGGGGCGCGAGGGGGCATCCGCCGGGTTCTCCAACGCGGTAAAGGTCTCCTCGATCATCCCTTCGACCGTCTCCACGTCAAAATCACCCACGGCGATGACGGCCATCAGGTCGGGACGGTACCATTGCTCATAAAAGCGGCGCAGAGCCTCGGGCGGGGCGTTGCGGACGACGTCCATCTCGCCGATGGGCAGCCGTTCCGCATAGCGTGAATCACCCAGCAGAAAGGGCAGCGTCTGCTGTTGGATGCGGCCCGCCGCAGTCTGGTCGCGCAGCCGCCATTCCTCCACGATGATGCCGCGCTCGGCGTCGATTTCAGCGGGGTCCAGCGTGGCGCGTGCGGCCCAATCGCTCAAGACCTGAAAGGCCTGGGTCATCACCTCCGGGTCATTGGTCGGCACTTGAATGGTATAGACGGTTTCGTCAAAGGATGTGTAAGCATTGACATCCGGCCCAAAGCCCATGCCCACGCTTTCGAGAAAGTCCACCACACCCATGCCTGGGAAGTTCTCTGTGCCGTTAAAGAGCATATGCTCCAGGAAGTGGGCCAGCCCCTGTTGGTCTTCATCTTCCATCAGCGAACCGGCATTGATTGCCAGCCAGAGTTCTGCGCGGTTGGTCGGTTCGTTGTTGGCGCGGATATAGTAGGTCAGCCCGTTCTCCAGCGTGCCGATCCGCACGTCGGGGTCAACGGGTAAGGCCGCGCCCGCGTCCAGTTCGGCGGGAGGAATGGTGCCCCCTTCCGGCGCAGGTGCGGGGATCGTGCCGCCCGGGGATTGGACGGGTTGGCAGGCGCTGATCAGCAGCACCAGGATCAACAGGAGTGAGAAGCGTCGGATCAAGGGAGTCCTCCTTCGAAATGAAGCGAGCAGCGTTTTGATCGCAGCGAATATTGGAACGATTATACCAGGGTGTGATCGTGAGAGACAGGCAGCGCGAAGCGGCGCGCCGTCCCCGTTTTGGTCATCATAGTCAGGGAACGGCGCGCCGTCTGTAAAGCTATCCAGGATCGCGCTTATTTAGGAAGCGGTGTGATGGTCAGGGCAATGTCAGGGCAGACCAGGGCAGCGAGGCTTCTTCCAGCCCGTCGCAAGTCACAGGGTGTTCAGCCGTGGCAGGTAGATAATAGGCCCCTAATGCACAGGCGCGGCAGAGGGTCAGCCCGCCCTGGTGCAGTTCGCGCTCGTTGAGGATTTCTTCACCGCAGCGGTCGCAGATCGCCTTCATGCCGGGACGGCTGACCAGCACGGCGGCGGGTATCCGCAGTTGCACCGGCTCCGCCACCAGCAACTCTTCGTCGGGCATTCGTTGATAGCCCAGAAGCTGCGCCTGCCAGCGGTTACGCGCCTCCGGCGCATAGGCTGACGCGGCACGGCGCGCATCTGGGTGCGGCACAATGCGCCAGGCGCGGTCGGTCTTGGTATCCACCAGGGTGGCCGCGACCTTGCCGTAGTCCTCGACGCGCAACGTGCGGCGGCCTACCCAGCAGTTGGCCGCCACGGAGAGGCCATCGGTAAAACAGCCGTCGGTTTCCACGATGGCAAGCAGCCGTTTGTCGGTCTGCGGCAGGTCGATCTGGAGCAGGCGGCCCGCCAACAGCCCGATGCGCGCGCCAAGCACCTGGCGCGGGCAGAGATGGCGGTGCAGCGCAGCCGATTGTTGGAGAATTTCGTCCAGTATCATGCGCGGTTTCTTCGTTCTTGAATACGGTCGAGCAGGTCAGCACGACTCAGACCGGGCGGCAACGCGCTGCCAAACGGGTTCTTGCGCCGGAAGGAGCAGAGCGGGCAGTGTGTTTCGTCGTGAGTGGCAGCGAATTGGGTTTTGCACTTGACGCAAGTGCGTAGATGGCCCGCGGCTAAGACCCGCTCATCGTCGAGCAAGTCTCTCACCGTCACCGGCTCCCGCTCAAGCGCAGCAGGCGCGCACACGCTTTGACACAGGTCACAGCCGATACAGGCGGCAGGGGTGAAGCTGAGTTGGTAGGCTCCATCCTCATCGCGGTGAAAGCGCAGGGCTGCCGTGGGGCAGACACGGGCGCAGACGCCGCACGCCGTACATTGATCGGTGACAGCATACCGCGCAAACGCCGAAACGTCGAGTGATCGATCATCCTCTGTGACGGGCAAATGGCGCAAGGCGAGGATCAGGCGGCGGCGCTCGCGCGAGGGGCCGCGCACATCGGCCAGCGATGCGTCGTTACTCAGCAGCCGCGCTGCCTGGCGCGACCCCTGATTGGCAAGCGTGCGAAACAGCCCGCGCCGTGAGAGCGGCGGGTTTTGCGTCGCATAGACCGGGCGAGTGCGCCGCGGCGGCACATCGTCCAGCAGCGTGAGGGCCCCTTCCAGGTCACAGTGCGCCAGCAGTTCACGCGCGGTCGCCACGGCATCCGCAATCTGGGTAGACGCTTGCGCTAGCGGGCATTGGGCGCAGCTGTCCAGACGCACCCCCACCTGGCGCACACCGGCGCTGAACAGCCCCAGATAGGCCGATGGTCCCAGCGCGGCCAGGCAGTGCGGCGTGCGGACCACCGCAGCCGCGGCGATCCCCTGTTCGGGGGTGGGGTGATGGGTGCAGGCTAGTTCGACAGGCACGCCCGGTTCCAGATTCGCCACACACCGGATCAACCCGGCGACCCCGTCATCCCCCGCAAATGCGCCCGTGGGGCAGGCTGGCAGGCACGCGCCGCAGGCGACACAGGCCTCTGCATCCAGCGTGACACCCCCGGCCAGGGTGACGGCATCCACGGGGCAGACATCCACACAGGCGCGACAGGTGGTGTCTTTATTGAGGCTGTGCAGACAGCGTCCAGCCTCCAGGCGGATGGGCGGCTCGTCGAGGCGTGCCATGCGATCCGCCAGCGTCAACAGGTTGACTCCAGACATCATCCCCCCCATCACAAGCCAGGGTCAGGCGGCCAGCGAGAGGTCAAAGACTGCTGCCAACTCGGCCAACACGCCCAGGGTCAGGCGGCCAATGCCGCGGTAGAAGTCTGTGCGTGCGTGCTGCTGCACCCTGTCATTCCAGTCTGCGGCCCAACGCAGGGGGTGTTCCGCCAGAAAGTCGCGCTGGGCGGACAGCACTTGATCCAAAGCGGCTTCATGGCCCTGTTCGAGCGCGGACAGGCCGATCTGGGCCAGGTGCGCCAGGAAGGCCATTTCCAGCCCCAGGTGGTCGTCCGGCTCCTGGTTCAGACGCTGTACCTGCAGCCCGAACTGCTGATACCAACGGCGCACCTGTACGGTCTGTTCCTGAAAGAGCAGCCGATCCTCGCTGAAATAGACCGACTCCCAAGGCGCAGCCTTGACCTTGCCAGCCCCGATAAAGAGTTGGGTATAGTCTGCGCGCAGGTCGTTGAGAACCGTCTGCGACAGCCCGTTGCGCTGGGCCGCGGCCCAGCCCTGCAGCAGCGACAGCCCCGCAACCGTCTCTGGCTGCGTCTCGGCAAAGGGCGCTACGGCAATGACATCTTCGTCGATCAAGGTTTGCAGCCATGCAGGGTCGGGGTACTCATACAACACCCGGCTGATCAAACCGCAGGCCAGCGTTTCGCCGATCAACGTGGCGGGCCAGTCAATGGCGGTGAAGGTGGGTTCAGTCATTGGTTTCTCCCTTTTATCATACAAGCTAGGCTAGACATCATGGGCACGGTCAAAGATCGCCGGGGTTGTCAGGTCAAGCTGCAATTCGCGCAGATAGTGACCGTCCGGACGCTGCTCGACCACGCTGGAGGAGAGGCCGATCTCGACATCCAGGTCTTTCAGGGCTGGGATGTGATCGACATGAAACTCCAGAGAGTCGGGCCGGGCCTTCTGGCTGTAGCGGGCGATGCGGCCGCGCTGCAGCGCGCTGCGTACCGGCTGCACATCCGCACCAAAGACCTTCGCCGATTTGAGCAGGTAATCTTTCTGCGAAAAGAGGTGCGTGTCGGGAACCTGCTGCCCCCTGTTTTGCTGGTATAACTGCCCGGTGTGCTTGTTTTCCAGCGAGCAGTAGTGAACGCCCATCTTGAGACCTTCTTGCTGGGCAAACTCCAGCAAGTCCAGGCAGACGAGTTCGCTGCGTGCCACGGGCAGCCCGCCCGCATACCAGTAGTTATACAGCACGCGATAGGGCCGCCGCTTGACCTTGAAG
>CAZYQJ010000100.1:2412-11690 GCA_964649925.1 uncultured Litorilinea sp. | reverse complement strand
CACATCCGCCTCGCCGCGCTGCAGGAAATGATACCCCTCGATGATCGAGTAGTGACCGCTGGCGCAGGCCGCCGTACTCGTCATCACAGGGCCGCGTGCGCCCAGTTCAATCGAGACCATACAACTGACGGCGTTGGCCATGGCGTTGGGCACGACAAATGGACCGACCGTGCGCCACCCTTTCTCCGCCATTTCCAACGTTGCCGATTCGATGTCAGTGATGCCGCCGCCGCCGGTCGCCATCATCACGCCAATCTCATTGTGGTTGCTCTCGTCGATCACCAGGTTGGCATCGGCAAGGGCCTGACGGCTGGCCGCGATGGCAAACTGCGTAGAACGTGAAGTGCGCCGCACCAGCTTGCGATCCATGTACTCGGCAGGATCAAAATCCTTGACCTCGCAGGCAATATTGTAGGGCATGTCTTCCACATCAAATTGTGTGAGCCGGGCCGCACCTGACTTGCCTGCCAGCAAATTCTGCCAGTAGGTGTCAACATCATTGCCCACGGGAGTAATGGCACCTAAGCCAGTGATAAAGACCCGTGTCATGTCAGCTATTGTCTCCTCATTTCTGATTAAGACCGGACTCTACAGCCCGTATACAAGAATTTTCCAATACCTATAACACCGCACAAGTACAAAAGTCGTGCCCGCCGTTACCGAAAATCTATCAACAGCACGGCGTCCCCACCCATCAGCACAATGGCCCCTGTCGGCCCAGCCTAGGTGCAGTGTAGATTGCAGTGAATGACAATCGATTATAGATGGGGCGTGCAGGACCGTCAAAGTTCCCACTGTTTACGCAGCGTAACACCTTTGTGGGCATGATCTCAGCAAGATTGACAAGCGGCGTAGCTTCGGTGTAAGGTTGCCAAAGGCTTGGCCGTTCTGAGAGGCTGTTTGATCGTTCTGTCAAGTAAACTTGATGCATCTATGCAAAACCAAGAGGCAACTCCGCAAGCGACACCCGCTTCGTTACTGACGGCCCTCCGGCTGTCGCCTGACCAACTGCCCGATCTGCCTCCAGAAATCCGCGACCAGATCCTCCACTACACGCAGACTTGGGACTCACCTGAAGATCAACTGGCGCTGGCCGCGGCGCTGCGCGAGGCGCACGGCGCTTGGCTCTCCTTGCTGGACTATCAGGCTGTCGCTTATCTCGCCCAAGGGGCCGCAACCCAGGCCCTCGAACTCATTGAGCGCCGCCAACACCGCAGCACCACCATCACCAGCCAATCGCTTGAAGCGCGCGCCCTGCTGGCGGGCGGCTATCCAGACCACGCGCTCGCCGTCGCCCACGATATCTGCGCCGCCTACCCCCGCAACGGCACCGCCCAAACCGCTGCCGCTGAAATCTACGCCGCTACTGGAGACTTCCCCAAGGCGCGCGCTGTCCTAGAAGCCTACCTCGCGCTGCGCCCTGGCGACCTCGAAGCCGTACTCACCATGGCCGAACTGGCCTATCAGGCGGGCGAGACCGATCTCGCTGGCGCATACGCCGAACGTCTTGGCTCCGGCATCCCGGCGGGCATTACCGACAGCGAGCTACAACGTTTGGCCCGTCTCCACCAACATCTCGGCCACCGACAAAGCGCCAATGCTGTACGGCTGGAGTTGGAACGCCGCCGCCAGACCCAACTGGAGGCCCTGCGCAGCGCGCTCGGCCCTTACCTGGCGCTAGACCCCACCCTAGCCGCCGACCCCGCGGACCTCTATCGCCACCTCACCGGCCCTGAATCCATCGAGGTATCGCGTGAGGAGAGCCGCGCCATCCGACTGGAGGCCGCACGTCACTTCGGCTTCCCGCGCCTGCGCGAAGGCCAAACAGAAGTCATCGCCGCCATCCGCCGACAGGAATCGATCCTGGCAGTTATGCCCACAGGCGCGGGCAAATCGCTCTGCTACCAACTGCCCGCGCTCATCCAGGACAAACCAACCCTGGTCATCAGCCCGCTCATCGCCTTGATGAAGGATCAGGTGGAAAGCCTGCCCTTCTCCGCGCGCCGCCAGGCCACGTTTATCAACAGCACCCTGGCAGAAGACGAAATGGAGGCGCGGCTGAAGGGGGTGGCCGCAGGCGAGTACAAACTCATCTACGCCGCGCCGGAACGCCTGCGCCACCGCAACTTTCTACGTGCCCTCCGCAATGCCGGTCTGGCCCTGTTGGTTGTCGATGAAGCTCACTGTGTCAGTCTGTGGGGCCACGACTTTCGTCCCGACTACCTCTTTATCCAGGAGGCACGCCAGGAACTCGGTTCTCCCCCGGCGCTCGCCATGACCGCCACCGCCCCGCCGCGCGTGCGCGACGAAATTGTGGAAGCGATCAGCAGCCCGCCCGCCGATGACACGCCCCTCGCGCGACCGCGCGTCATGGCGCTTGATATCTTCCGCAGCAACCTGCACCTCTCGGCCATCCACTTTCACAACGAGGACGAAAAGCTGGCCGCGCTGCTCAAGTTCGTCTGTGAAACCGAGGGCAGCGGCATTGTTTATGTCAATAGCAGGCACAAGTGCGAAGCCCTAGCCTTCGAACTGCGCAAGGCAGGGGTGACCGCCGAACCCTATCACGCCGGGCGCGACGACCGCGGGGCGGTCCAGGATCGCTTTATGTCCGACCAGACGCGCGTGGTTGTCGCCACCATCGCCTTTGGCATGGGCATCGACAAGCATGACATCCGCTTCATCGTCCACTTCCACCCATCACGCAGCCTGGCGGCTTACTATCAAGAAGTGGGCCGCGCCGGGCGCGATGGCAAACCCAGCCAGGGTGTACTCTTCTACAGCAACAACGACTGGGCCAACTTTCGCCGGTGGGCCCGGTCCGATGAATACACCGTCGAATTTCTTGAAAAAGTCTACGCCGCGGTCGCCGCGCAGCTAGGCGTCTACGCCGACGCCCCGGTCCAAGACGACGAAGAACTGGTCAGCGGCCCGGTAGACGTGCGCCGTCTGCAGCAAGTGCTCAACGCCGATGAAACCACCCTACGCGTGGCCGTCAGCATGTTGGAACGGCTCGACCTGCTGACGCGTGGTTTTGATATTCCCCAGGCAGTAACGCTCTCGCTGCCAAAACCGTTGCCCGATTCCGCCGATCATGACCCCGGCTACAGGCAGTTGCGCCGCGGGCTGGCCCTCTCTGCCGGGCAGGAAGCCGTCTTCAAAACCAGCGACATCGCCAACTACATGGAATGGCCGCTGCATGAGGTCGAAGGGCGGCTGCTCGACTGGGAAGAAGCAGGCTATCTGCACATCAACTCCGCCCGCCGCGCCATGCACATCACCCTCTCCCCGCGCCCCGACGACATGGCCGAACGCATCGAACACATGCTGGCGCATACCACGGCAGTTGCCCAACGCCGCATTGACGATGTGATCGGCTATGCCACCACCGAAGGCTGCCGCCACGGCTACATCAGCGCCCATTTTGGCAGCCCGCCACGCCTCCGTTGTGATGTGTGTGACAACTGCACCGGCGTGCGCCCAGACCTGCCCCACGACGAGATCCCTGTCCCCGCGCTGCCGGATGACGCCGATCTCGAATCGATGATCCTGGACTGCCTGATCAGCCTGCCCAAGCCGATGGGCCGCACGGGGCTGGCGCGCATCCTGACCGGCAGCCTGCGCGCCCCCGTCACGCCCGACAAGGCGCGCCATCATGGCCGCCTCAAAGCGCTCGGCGAAGCCACGGTGATGGAATACATCGACGATATGCTGGAAGATGGCCGCCTGCGCCAGTATGAACCTAGGGGATACCCGGTCCTGGCCCCGACTCTGCGCGGGCGCGCTGAGGCAGAGGCCTGGCTTGCCGAGCACCCGGACCTGGCCGGTTTTGGCCCTGCGCCTGCCCCCGATCCCGGTGCGGAGGACTCGGGCGAGATGCCGAGTGAAGGGGACAAGTATACGGCGCTGCAAAAGGCTATTTGGCTCTGGCGACGGCACTTGGCCGAAGAACTGGGCCAGCCCCCCTATGTGATCATGAGCAACGACCTGATCTTCCGCATCGCTGAGGCGCGCCCGCAAACGCTCGACGAACTGGCCGCACTGCCCGGCATGGGCACGCAGCGTCTCGAATACTACGGCCCAACCCTGCTCGACCTGATCCATCTGCACCCCGCCCAAGAAGGCGACGCAGCACTGCTGGCCGCCCAGCGCGAAACGCCGCGCCAGCCCTACAAGACCCCTCCCCCACAGCCCGCAATCTCGCCCCAGGTCGAGAGACAGATCTTCCTCAAACTGCAAGAGTTGCGCCAACGCCAGGCCATCGCCGAAGGGACAAAGTCCTACCAGGTCGCTTCCAGCACGCTGCTGAAGACCCTCGCCCATCAAGCGCCCACGACCCAGGCCGACCTGCAGGCCATCCCCGGTTTCCGCGGCAGCGGCCTGGCCGACATAGCCGAACGCGTCCTCGCCATCATCCTCGAGGCGCGCGGTCGCGCCGCTTCTTCCTGATCCTTCCTGTCGTGATCCTGCCTGATAGTTCGCTCTGCTGTCAGCCGTCCTTCAGTCGAGTGTCAGCCCCAAGTCATTGCATGCCAAAGCGGCGGGCGTTATAATGATTGCCGATGACAGTGCAGCTCGCATATCCTAGGAGGACACACAGATGGCATCCTTATTAGAGAAGGTATCCACCCTGATCTCGGCCAACCTGCATTATTTGGTTGACCAGGCGCTGCAGAGCAACAGCGTCGCCGTGATCGACCAGTACATTCGCGAGGTCGAATCGAACCTGGAGGACTTGGAGGAAGCCGCATCTGCCGTAGGCGGTGAAGTCAGGTCCATCAAGCGGCGGCTTGACGACCATGAGCATAAGCTTTCCGAGATGGACCGCGCCGTGGATGCCTTCCTCGTCGAGGGGAACGACTCCGCTGCGATCGCCATTCAAAGCCGCTATAACAGCACCAAACGGCTGGTCGAGACCTACAAGGAACAACTGACCCGTCAGGAGACGGAGTTCAAAACGCTCCTCGACGCCAAGGTCAAGCTCGAAGCGCGTCTCGAAACCATGAAGCAGGAGCGCGAAGAACTGCAAGCCCTGCTCGAACTGGCCAAGAGCAAGGAGACCACCGTCCGCGCGATGAAGAGCCTGGACGACCTGATGGGGTCCGGGGATGCCGACATCAGACGCATCGCCGACAGCATCCACCAGCGTCTCGACCGCGCCAGCACCGCCAGCGAGATGCGTGCCGCCAGCCTAGACGAGCAGATGGACCAGGTCCTGGAACGCAGCGCTCTGGACGCACAACTGGCCGAACGTAAGAAGCGTCTAGGGATCAATCGCTAATCCCGACACCTTAACCAGTCCCGCCCGCTACTCCGGTGGGCGGGACGCCACCCTTCGGGCCGTTTGCGGCCTGGCTTTCCCATCGTCCGGGTGATGCCTCGCGGCACACGCCCGGCCCGCAATCTACCCGGGGCGCATAGGCACGAGACAAATATCAGCATGAACCGTACACGCGCAATCTTTATCGGCATCCTGGCTGTTGCCCTCTTGATCGTGGCTGCATCACTGATCTGGCGCGGCACGACCGGCGGCACGCCCGACCCTGGTCTCACCGTCGAACGCCCAGAGGCCGTGACAATCCATATCCTGACTGCCCTGCCCATTGAGCCATGGGTGCGCAGCGCCGCTGCTGAATTCAACCGCAGCAACGTGACGCTGGAAGGCGTCTCCATCCAGGTCGAAATCATCGCCATGGATGGCTTGACCGCATTGGGCCGCTGGGATCGCAACGAGTTTGGCGCGCTCGAAGCGGGTGTTGGGCCGGAAGACCTGACACCCGAACAACGCGCCGCACTCGAAGACTTTCCCACAGCCTGGATCCCCGACAGCCGCTATCTGGTAGAGTTGGCGAACGCCTCTTACAAAGAACGGCTGGGCCGCGACGTCTTCCTGACCGACGGCGAATACCGCGCCCGTCCCATTGCCATCAGCCTCTTTACATGGGGGCTGTATGACAGCCGGGCCACCGTGCTGGAACAGCAGTTTGGCGAGATTAACTGGGAGACTATCCACGACGCGGCCATTGCACGCGGCGGCTGGCCTGAACTGGGCGGCGAAGCGTCGTGGGGCTTTTTCAAACTCGTCGTGCCCAACCCCAACCGCAACGTCGGCGGCCTGGCCGCCATGATCTCGGCGGCGGGCGAATACTACGACCGCACCGATATCTCGGTCGAAGATGTGACCAACCCCGAATTCCAGGCCTGGTTGAACGAATTGATGGGCGCAGTCACCGACTTCAGCAGCGCCAGCGCCTATACAGCCGAGGACTTTGCCCTCTTTGGCTACAGCGTGGGTGATGGCGGCCAGTTGCTTGAAAGCGATCTGCTGCAGAACATGCAGGGCATCCTCACCCGCTGGGAGGACCCGCTACGCCTCTATTACCCCACCTATGTCACCTGGTTCGATTTCCCCTTTACGGTATGGGTCGGGCCGGAGACATCGGCGCTCGAAAAGAACGCCGCGCTGGAATTCCAGCGTTTCTTGCTGAGCGACGAACAGCAGCAGGCCGCGCTCCAATATGGCCTGCGCCCAGCCAATTCCAACATTCCGGTAGACGCCACGCCCGAAAGCCTCTTTACCGTCTGGCAAGATACGGGCGTCCAGGCAGTCGTGCCCCGCACCACGGCGATGCGCAGCCCCGACCGGGATGTGCTGCTTGCCTTGTTGCGTTGGTTCGAACTGAACGTAGCGCAGTGAGGTGCGATTGTGATCAGCCGTGAACGTCGCGATGCCCTGCGGGCCGAACCACGCGCCACCCGCCGCCGCAACCTCTACATCGGTGGCGCAGCCATCCTCCTTGTCTTGGTGACCTGCGTCTCCTCGACCATTGCCGGGGGGCTGTGGCTGTTCGATGCCCTGCGCGGCGATGATGCCGACAACCTGGCGCAGCAGGCTCCCTCCTGGGCTGTGGACAGCGCCGACCTCACCGTTGCCGTCTCGCCGGTCATGGCCCCGGTGTTGGAGGACTTTGCCAGCCAGTTCAACAGCCTGGATCACCGCACCCCCGACGGTAAAAAGATGACCGTCTGGGTCGTGCCCACGGTCTCGGAACAGATCGTGGAACAGTCGTTGGCGTTGCCCAACTTCCAGGCCATTGCGCCCGACAGTAGCCTCTGGCTCGACCAGTTGGAAGCGCGTTGGGCCGCCACGCAAGACACTCAATCAGAGGAAAGCCAAATCCCCATCGGCCAGCGGCGCACTGGCACGCCGGTGCGGGTGGCTGTCAGCCCCATTGTGATCGCCGCCTGGGAAGACGTGGCGCGCGAGCTGGGCTGGCCGGATCAGCCGGTGGGCTGGCAGGAAATCCAGGGCAAGGCCACCGAGGACCCCAATTTTAAGTGGAACCACCCTGCCACCAATAACGCCGCCGGTCTGCTGGCGACCCTGGCCGAGTTCTACGCCGGGGCCGGTCTCACGCGCGGGTTGACGGTCGAGGCCGCCACCGACGAAGCCACCATTGCCTATGTGCAAGCGGTCGAATCCACCATTCGCTTCTATGGCGAAGGCGAAGAGGTCATTACCCAACGGCTGGCCGAGGAAGGGCGCAATTTCCTCGATGCCTTTGTCGCCCAAGAACGCGTCGTGATCGACTGGAACCGCACGCACGCACAAGACCCGCTGGTCGCCATCTACCCTGCCGAGGGAACCCTGTGGACTGACCACCCGTTGGCCCTGCTGGAGCTAGGCTCGCGGCCCCATGAACTGGCCGTCACCAACAACCAACGGCTGACTTTTGGCGCATTCACCGACTTTCTGCTGACACCAGAGATCCAGCGCCAGTTCCTTGAGGCCGGATACCGCCCTGCCGACCTCGCCATTGAACTGGATACGGCGGGCAGCCCCTTTGCCGATAGCGAGGCTGTCAACTGGCGCGAACCGCAGACGACGCTGCAAATGCCGCCGCCCAGCGTGATCGAGGTGGTGCAAAACGTCTGGTACTACACCAAACGCCCCACCAACGTCTACCTGGTGGTAGACACCAGCGGCAGCATGGAAGGGACCAAGATCGCGCGCACGCGCGAGGCGCTCACCGCCTTCACTGAACAGATCCAGGGCGACCGCGACCGGCTGGGCCTGATTGAGTTCGGCAGCGGCACCAAGAACTTCGTCCCTTTACGCGTCCTGGACGATGCCAACCGCCGCGATACGCTGACCCTGATTGACCGGATGGATGCCTTCGGCGGCACAGCCCTGGTGGATGCCGTCTATGTCGCCGCCGAAGACCTGATGGCCCAAGGCGACACCTCGGCCATCAACGCCATCGTCGTCATGACTGATGGGCAGGAGAATGAGAGCAGCTACCGGCTTTCCGATCTGGAGCGGCTCCTGGCGGGCAACCAGCCGGGCCGCCCGGTCATCTTCACCATCGCCTTTGGCCGCGATGCCGATGAACCGCTGCTCACCGAAATGGCGCGCATCGGCCAGGGCCAGTTCCGTCGCGCCGACGAGACCGATATCGAAGAACTCTATCGGATCATCTCAACCTACTTCTAGGCGGCTTTCCGGCAGATCACTGTAGCTGCGGTGTACAGCCGCACGCTCTGGAGTAGAGTCACCATACTCTTGAACGCATGACCACAATCCGCACTGAACTGCAGCAGAAAGCAACAAGCACGCTCCTCCAGTATGCGTTCTTTCGCTGGGAGAGCGCGGTCATCCTGGCGGTGACCATCATCTTGACCTTCCTGCTGCCACGCCCATTTTCCTGGTGGCCGCGCTTTGGCTGGCCTGCACTGGGGCTGTTTGGGCTGGCGATCATCGTCTATTCCAGCCTCACCGATGCCAAGGCCAACGCCGACATCCTGCTCACGCTCTTTCAGGAGCAGTTCAACCCCCGCAACATCGCCGACAAGGACCTGCGCGCCAAAGTGGAATCGGCGTTGGAATATCAGCGTCGCATCGAAATCCAGGTGCGGCGGCAAAGTACCGGCGTGATCCGCGACCGGCTGGAAGACACCGCAGGCCAGATCACCGACTGGCTCAGCAATATCTACCAACTGGCGCTGCGCCTGGATGCCTACAGGCGCGACGATCTGCTCACGCGCGAGCGCGATGCCCTGCCGCGCGAACTGGAACGGGTGACGCAGCAACGCCAACAGGAACGCAACCCCGCGGTTCAGCAACAACTGGACGCCGTGATCGCGGGCAAACGCGATCACTGGCAGGCGCTGCGCGACCTGGACGCACGCATGAAGCAGGCCTCACTGCAGCTTGACCAGAGCCTGACCGCCCTGGCGACCGTCTACAGCCAGATTCAACTGATCGACGCCCAAAGCAT
>CAZYQJ010000100.1:0-2402 GCA_964649925.1 uncultured Litorilinea sp. | reverse complement strand
GCGCCGAGCGGCTGCGCGCCGACATCCAAGAGCAAGTCGCCCGGCTCAACGATCTGGTCAGCAGCATCAACGACGTGTATAACTACAATTCCAAAGGACTGGTTGATTTCGAATGATGCGGCGTGTACTTTCCACGATGATCCTGCTCATAGCCCTGATCCTGGCGGCCTGCAACAGCGGCGGCCAGACGCCCGACCGCGGCGAAGTCTATGTCTACGTAGCGGTCCCCCTCAGCGGCTTTCAGGCCAATGGCGGGCAGACGGTACTGGGCGGAGTCCGCTTGGCTGCAGAGGAGATCAACCGCAACGGCGGGCTGCGCGGCTATCGGGTCGTGGTTCGCCCCTTGGACGACGAATCCGACAGCGACGTGGCGTTGGCGCGTGTGGACGAGATCCAGGCGGCCATTGACCAGGGCGATACCGTCCTCGGCGTGATCGGCCACCTCAACAGCGGGCAAACCCTGGCTGCGATGGAACGCTATCAGGATATGCCGCTGGTCGTCATCACGCCGACTGCGTCGGAGCAAAGCCTGACTGAACGTGGCTACACGAATTTCTTCCGCGTCAATGCCAACGATCAGACGCAAGCCGCCATTGACGCCGCCTTCCTCGTCAATGATCTCCAGGCGCGCCGCGTGGCCGTCATCCACAACGACACCGAATACGGCCAGGGGTTGGCAGCCTCGCTAGTCAGTGAGCTGGAACGGCGCGGCGCGGCCTCCGCTATCAAACTGCAAGTTGCCGAAGGCCAAAGCCAGTACACACAAGAAGTCGCACGCGTCAGCGAAGCCTCACCAGAGGCCATCTTCTATGCGGGGTATGAAATTGAAGCCCCCTACCTGCGCGCCTCCCTCGTCGAAGCCGGTATCGAAACGCCGCTGCTCGCCAGCGACGGCGCATTTCTGGCCGCCACCATTGATGAATCTGCCGGAACAGCCGAGGGCATGTATATCAGTGCCTTTGCCCCCAGCCCGCGCAATACCGCCGACGAACGTTGGTTTGAAGCCTATCAAGCCGTCGAGTACCGCAACCCCGATACCTATTCAGTCAACGGCTATGTCGCCATGCAGGTTCTGGCCGCAGGCGTGCGCCGCGCCGACTCGTTCGACAGCCGCGAGATCTCGGATGCACTGCGTAGCGGCCCGGTCGAAACCCTGCTCGGCCAGCTTCGCTTTGAAGATGACGGAGACCTCGTTGACCCGCAGATCTGGATCTACCAGGTGACCGAGGGCGAATTCACCCAGGTCAAATAGATGTGTGCATCAACGCCAAAATAAAAAGACCGGCGCTGCCAAGGTGCCGGTCTTTTTACATCAGAGGATAGCGTGGCTATGCCGCCCCTGTCGGACAAGTTGCGCGACTACGATTTGCCTGCTTCTGACTGCTGACTACGGTCTGCAGCCCGGTAATGCACCTCACTCTGCTCGCGCAGCTGGGCCGCAGCCTGCTCTGCCGTAATATCCCGCTGTGGATTCGCCATCAGTTCATAGCCCACCATAAACTTGCGTACCGTCGCCGAACGCAACAGCGGCGGGTAAAAATGCGCGTGCAACTGCCAATGCGTGTAATCCCCCTCCAAAGTCGGCTGGCCGTGCCACCCCATCGAATAGGGGAAACTCGTCTCAAACAAGTTGTCGTAACGCGTCAACAGCCGCTTGAGTAGGTCCGCCAGCCCGGTGCGCTCCACGTCGCTGAGATCCGGCATCCGCGTCACATGGCGGCGCGGCAGCACCAGCGTCTCGAACGGCCACACCGCCCAGAACGGAGCGAGCGCCACCCAATGATCATTTTCCACCACCAGCCGCTCGCCAGCCTCCACCTCTGCCGCCAGATAGTCCACCAACAGCGGGCGGCCATGCTGCGCAAAGTAGGCAGCCTGTTGGCGATCCTCCACCGCAGGGATCTGCGGCACGCGATAGTTGGACCAAAGCTGGCCGTGCGGGTGCGGGTTGGACGCGCCCATCATCGCCCCACGGTTCTCAAAAAGCTGCACATACGCGATTTCGGGACGGCTGCCCAACTCCTCCACCTGGTCGCACCACACGTCCACCACCTGCCGGATGTCTGCCACCTCCATCTCCGGCAGCGTCAGGTCATGGCGCGGGCTAAAGCAGATCACGCGACAGACGCCTGTCTCGGCTTGCACACGGAAAAACGTGCCTTCCCCCAATTCGTCCTGTGGCCCTTGGGGCAACAGCGCAGCAAAGTCATTGTCAAAGACAAAGGTGCTGGTATAGTTTGGGTTGCGCACACCCCCAGCGCGCTCGGTGCCAGGGCATAGATAACACTTGGGATCATGCTGGGGTCGCACATCCGGGGGGCGTTTTTCCACCTGTCCTAGCCACGGGCGTTTGGTGCGGTGCGGCGAAACCAGCACCCATTCACCAGTCAGCGGGTTATAGC
>CAZYQJ010000099.1:7238-11743 GCA_964649925.1 uncultured Litorilinea sp. | reverse complement strand
TGGATTGGTACTGGCAAGCGGCGCACCAGGCGCGCCTGCCCCGTGATGGCCGCGTCATCTTTGACCGGATAGGTCTCGCCCCTGCCCCCGAACTCGTCACTACGGACTTTGCGCGCACGTCCAGGGGCATCACGGAGAGCCCTACCAGGCAATCCAAAGACAGGAACGCGCGCCTTGCCTTCAACACCGTGTTCTTCTGGTCGATGGTCCCGATTGTCGCCAAGCAAATCGCGCGCGGCAAGTCGGCGTCAGTCTATGGGTTGCTTGATATGCTGGTCCCCATGATCAATACAATGGCCGAGTTGCTCGACATCGCGCCCTATCAACCCATAGCGCCCGGCGCAGGACAAGACACAAGGGAGTCCGCCCTAAATCAGCTTGCAGCCCTGCGCCGCATCACCGCAGCCGTCGAAGCGATGGAACCAGCCATCGCCGCCACTGGCGCAGAGTTACCCAGCGCGATCCATGCGCCCATCCACACACAACTGGACAGGATCGAACAGTTGATCCGTTCCGGCGTTTCGCTTCAAGAGATCAATTAAGGAGACCAACCACCATGCATGACGAAATCAGCCAGGTCAACCGGGAACGCTGGAATGCCTTGGTGCAGGCCCGCGTCATGTATTCGCAGCCGATGCTCGACCTGACGCCGGAATCGGCGCGCGCGGTGCTGGACACGAGCGGCACGATGGGCGACGTGAGCGGTCAAAAGGTGCTGGTGCTGGCAGGCGGCGGCGGGCAACAGTCCATTGCCTTTGCCCTGCTCGGCGCAGACGTGACGATTGTAGACCTGTCCGACGCCCAGTTGGAACAGGATCGCCAAGCCGCGGCCCAGTTGGGGCTGGCGCTCAACATCGTCCACGGCGACATGCGCGACCTCTCCGCCTTTGCTGACAACAGCTTCGACCTGGTCTATCAACCCTACTCGATCAACTTTGTGCCCGACGTGCGGCCCGTGATTCAGGGTGTGGCGCGCGTCCTGCGCCCCGGCGGCCTCTACCGCGTCGAATGGGCCAACCCCTTCACCCAGACCGTGGACGAGGACAACTACACCGGTGAAGGCTGGATCCTCAAACACACCTATGAGGACGGGCGTTTTTTGGGCGACCTCTTCCCCAACTGGACGGTTGAAGACGGTCAGGGCGGCTGGATTGAAATCCCGTCCCCGCGCGAATATGTCCACACCCTCAGCCGCATGGTCAACACGCTGGCGAGCAACGGCTTTGTCATCCTCCACCTGCAAGAGTGGATGTCAGACCACCCGGATCGCGGACCCGGCAGTTGGCATCACTGGACCCATGTCGCGCCCCCTTACCTCCGGGTGTGGACGCGCCTCCGCCCTGAACTCCTGGAAAGCAACCCTTGAGCGATGGCTGACAAGCGCTTTCTGGGCATCACGGTGATGACGCCCTACACCCAAAACGAAGGCATTGACGGCATCCTCGCCAACGTCATTGGCCGCGCCGGGGCCACCGCGGTCGCCACCAACACCTCGGTCACCGCGCCGGGCGCAGAGGGCGAAGGATCCTTCCAGCCGCCCGACGACGCCGGGGCCAGTGTGCGCCTCTTTGACCGTCCCCTGTGGGGACAGCCCGCGCTCTGGCTGCGCAGCGCGCCCGGCCATGCGGCCCGCGCCGAATTCTTCACCGGCCTCCCCTACCAGCCGCGGCCCGCGACCGCCCTCACCGCCGAGGCTGGCCCGATCATCGGCCAGTTCATCACCACGGCCAAGCGCGCCGGGCTCCAGGTCTATATCCAGACTGGGGCTGTCCAGCCGCCCGGCCTGCGCCACGAGGACACCCCGCGGCTGCCCAATGGGGAGATTCCGCAGAACCGCATGGCCGCCACCGGCAGCCTCGCCAGCCCGGCCATCCGCGCCTATAACCGCGCCTGGGTACGTGACATCTTTGCCGAATACCCCGAGGTCGACGGCATCCGCCCTGACTGGCCCGAATACCCCTGCTATAAACTGGTCGAAGCCTTTCAGGACTTCGGCGATTACGTCGCCACCTGGGCAGGCGCACACGGCTTTGACTTTGCACGCATCCGTGATGAGGTAGGCCGCTTCTATCGCTACCTGCACGGCGGGCTGACCAACCACGACCTGGCAGAGTTCGCCTCACCCGACCGCGGCAAATACGCCATCCTGCACCTCTACAACCGCTTTCCCGGCATCGCTGAATGGTTCCGCCTCAAGGCTGCGCTCTCCACCGACCTGCTGGCGGACTGGCGCGCGGCCATCATCGAGTATGGCGGGCCGGACAAGGAATTGGCCGCCAACGCCTTTATGCCCCCCTTTAGCTATATCACCGGGCTGGACTTTGCCGGGGCCGCCGCCCACTGCGCCTCCATCGCACCCAAGCTCTACACCATGCACTGGTCGTTGATCATCAAGTTCTGGGGGGATGTTCTGATAGCCGCCAACCCAGGGCTGGACGAGTCGCTCTTGGTGCGCGCCCTGGTGCATCTGCTCGACCTGGACGATGGGGAAGGCGGCAGCCGCATCGCCGACTATGGCTATCCCGAACCCGACCAGCCCCACCCCATCCCCAACGCGCCCCAGGTGCGCAAGATTCAGCAGGCGATCCACGCCACGCGCGGCCAGGCCAAGATCTATGCCCTGGTTCACGGCTACGGCCCGCTGGACGATTTCAGGCGGCGGCTGCAATTGGTCGCCGACAGCCCGGTAGATGGCGTCTGGATCAACCGCTACGGCTATCTCAGCGATGCCAAGTTGGATGCCATCGGCGAAATCTGGCGCTAGGCGTGCGAGAATCGGCGTAATAAACATGCTGATCGCCCCTGGCCACCCCCGGCAGTCGTATTCATGGCCGCGGGGCTCTGGCTCTCGCACACCAACACCGCCGCTTGACCAAAGAAAGGAGGAACCGGTAGATGGCAACCGGAACAACCAGCCAGCCACGGCAGTTCCCGGAGCCGAAGGAAGCGGTCATCCGGTGGCTGCTGGACTCTGACCCTTCGATCCGCTGGCAGGTGATGCGCGACCTGATCGGCGCGCCTGCGCAGGAGGTCGCAGCCGAGCGCGCACAGGTCGCCACCGAAGGCGCAGGCGCGCGGCTGCTTGCCCTCCAGGGGGCCGACGGGCGGTGGGGCGGCGCGGCGTGGAACCGCGGGTGGAACTCCACCATGCACGTCCTGATGCTGCTGCGCGATATGGGGCTGGATCCCGCCAGTGACCAAGCGCGCCGCGCCGTGGGCCTCGTCCGCGATCAGGTGACCTGGCAGGGAGTTGGCCCGACAGAATGTGACGGCAATGCCTTCTTTGAAGGCGAGATAGAGCCTTGCATCAACGGGCAGGTTGGGGCAGTTGGCGCGTATTTCGGCCAGGACGTCCACGGCATCGTCGACCGGCTGCTCGGCGAGCAGTTGCCCGACGGTGGCTGGAACTGCGAAGCCGCCAACGGCTCGATGCGGTCGTCGTTCAACACCACGATCTGCGTACTTGAGGCCCTACTCGAATACGAACGGGCTTTCGGGGCCAGCCCGGAGGTGACCGCAGCGCGTCTGCGCGGGCAGGGGTACCTTCTTGAGCGCCGCCTCTTCCGCAGACGGTCGACCGGAGAGGTGATCGAGCAAGACCGCAAGGGGGGCGCGGCGTGGACGCGCTTCGCCTTCCCGACCTGGTGGCACTACGACGTGCTGCGCGGGCTTGAGTACATGCGCAGCGCCGGGGTCATCCCTGACGAGCGCGTGGCCGAGGCGATCGACCTGGTCGCGTCCAAGCGCGACGGCGATGGCCGGTGGCAGCTCGAGACCCAATATCCCGGTGAGATGCCGGTCGAGATCGACGAGGGCGCAGGTCGGCCAAGCCGGTGGATCACGCTGCGCGCCTTGCGCGTGTTAAACTGGTATTCAACACAAAACCGCTGAACGGGGCTGATAACCGCTCAAACTGCCCGGTTCAGCGCACCACCCGCCAAGGAGTCCCAAGTGAAGATCGCTAAAATCGAACAGTTTTTCCCGCTGCGCCGCGTCCGGCTGGTCAAGATCACCACCGACGACGGCATCACCGGCTGGGGGGAGACCACGCTGGAAGGCAAGCCCAAGAGCGTCCATGCCGCGGTCGAAGAACTGGCCGACTACTTGGTCGGCAAAGACCCGCTGCGCATCGAGCATCACTGGCAGCACATCTACCGATCCGCCTTCTTCCGCGGCGGCAACGTGCTGATGAGCGCCCTCTCCGGCATTGACCAGGCGTTATGGGATATCGCCGGAAAGGTGCATGGCGTCCCCGTCTATCAACTGCTCGGCGGCGCGGTGCGTGACCGCATCCGCGTCTATGCCCATTGGGGTATCCCCAACCTGACCGACGAGGGCAAAGACCAGGCGCGCCAGCGGCTCGAATGGCTCCAGCAGAAGGGTGGCTACACAGCCTTCAAAGCCGGGCCAGGCGGCAAGTGGCGCGGGCATGAGCCGCCCGCCGTCATTGACGAATTTGTGCAGCGCGCCTATCTCATGCGCGAATGGGTGGGGCCGGAGGTCGA
>CAZYQJ010000099.1:5181-7138 GCA_964649925.1 uncultured Litorilinea sp. | reverse complement strand
GGATTGGGCTTTGAGATCGACGAAGAGGCAGTGAAGCGGTCGGTTGAATACAGCGAGGAGCTAGGCGGCGAGTTCTATCACCCGGCAGACGGCAGCGTCGTGGACTGGTAGACTTCGCTCGACTCCACCCGCCCATAGGCCGCCAGCGTCGCCAGCCGCTCCACGATCTGGCGGCCCTGCCAGTCGCGCTTGGCCTGCGCCCAGGCATCGGCATCCACATCGGCCCATGACCAGGGGATCGGCCACGCGCCGTCGATCTGTTGCGTCTCGACCCAATGGTCAAGTTGCCGTTCTACCAGTTCGCGCGGTACGCAATGGGCAAAGCGCGCCCCCGGCGCGGGCGCAACGTCCAGCGGCTTGATGCCGTAGCCATCCCACCGCGCGGGATCCAGGATGATGAGCGAGGGCAGTATGCGTTCCACAGCCGCGACCACCGCTGCGCGCTGCCCAACCGACAGCCAGCGTGCATCGGCCAGGTTCATCAGGCAGAGCAGGTCATGCATTTCGACGGCATCGGGATGCATCTGAACACGGCGCATCACCGCCTCAAAGCTCACCTCGCGGATCGCCTCAGGGGCCAGCGCGGGGTAGTCATAGAGATGGCCGACCACATCGGCGGTCGGGTTGAGGCCAAAGCCGTTAAAAGTGCGCTTCAGTTCGGCATACGTCCACCAGGGCGCGTGGGGTGCGTCCTCGACATCGGCGAACGCCATCGGTCAGCGGCGGCCTGCGATGTCATAGGTTGCCAGATAATAGCGCATTCCACTGCGGACCAGCGGATGGTCTGCCGGGGCATTGAGCAGACGCAGCAGGCCAAACGCCATCGTCGTGGCGATCACCGACGAAGCGGGCGTGCGCAGATCCGGCTCCAGCCCATGTCCAAACCCGCCGTCCGGGTTCTGATATGCAGCCAACTCACGCAGCACCGCGGCCGTCGAACCCTGGTGAAAGACACAGTCAAAAAGCGCACGGTCAATCGGACGGCCTTGAGTATGCAGCCACGCCTCAGCCGCACTCCACTGGGCCGGAGAGAGTCTTTTCATGTTTCCCCCGATCTTGCACTGTTGCGGGCAGGGTCAGCCAACCCTGAACGAATGTTCTAATGATACCCTAATTTCCCATCAAAGGCAAACGCCATGAAGATTACGCACTTCGAAATCCTCAAAGTGCCGCCCAGTTGGGTCTGGATCAAAATCCACACCGACGAAGGCATTGTCGGCCTGGGCGAGCCGTATCTGGAGAACCATCCCGAACCGGTCATTGCCGAAGTCAAACGGCTAGAACCGCTGCTGGTGGGCCAAGACCCCACACGCGTCGAACAGCTTTGGGCAGCGATGTATCACGGTGGATCCGGCTACAAGGGCGGGCCGGTCAAGATGAGCGCGATCAGCGGGATCGACATCGCCCTATGGGACATCGCCGGAAAAGCCGCCGGGCTGCCTATCTACAAGCTGTTGGGCGGCGCATGCCAAGACCGCATCCGCATCTACCGGGCGACGGGCGGCGCGCTGCCCCACTTTGTCCAGCCCGGCGAACCCTATCGCGCGGGCTATACGGGTGAAAGACGCCGCAGCGACGACCCGGCTATCTGGGCCGAAGCGGCGCGCATCCTGGTGCAAGAATGGGGCTATCGCTGTCTCAAAGTCCACTTTGGCCCTGGCGACGGGCTGGAAGTCACCTCACGCGTGGACCGCTTTGCCGAATACTTTGCCGCGGTGCGCGCCGGGGCCGGTCCCGACATCGACGTGGCCGTGGATATCCACAACCCGCACCCGGCCATCGCCCTACAGATGATCGAGGCGCTCGCGCCCCATCGTCCCCTCTTTGTGGAAGAACCTATGCCCATCGAACGCGTAGATGTCCTGGCCGAGATCGCACGGCGCACCTCTGCGCCGGTTGCCGCGGGCGAGCGCTGGATGGGCAAATGGGTCTTTTTTGATGCCCTGCGCCAAGGCGC
>CAZYQJ010000099.1:0-5171 GCA_964649925.1 uncultured Litorilinea sp. | reverse complement strand
CGCTGGCCGTACTGCAGCCCGATATCTGCCACGCGGGCGGGATCACCGAATGCCGCAAGATCGCGGCGATGGGCGAAGCCGCCTACGCCAAAGTCGCGCTGCACTGCCCGCTCAGCCCACTGGCGTTGGCGGCCTCGCTGCAGCTTGACGCCGTCCTGCCCAACTTCCTCGTCCAAGAACACAACGAGGTCTTGGACTATCGCGACCAGGGGCGTACCCTCTTTGGCAAGGGCTACTTCAAGCAGCCCTTTGTCCTGGAGGATGACGGCTGCGTCGCCGTGCCGGACGGGCCAGGTCTGGGTGTGGAACTCGACGAAGAGGGGCTGGCCGCGATCCTGGAGAAGCCGTGGAGCGAACAGCGCGGCTGAATCGGGCGGGCCTCAACCGCTGTACCATTAGGGTCAGATGGTCATACCTATGGTATAGTCTATGTACCAAACGAACCCTAGAGATCACGGCGATTGCTGTGCACCACCGGGCAACTGACCGGTGGCCCCTCCCCACTGGTGCAGGCAATCGCTGCATCTAGAGTGTGAAGACAACCGCTAACTGGCTTAGGGGCCGCATTGCTATGAAGATCACAGAGATCAAGGTTTACCCCGTCTGGGTAGGGACCCGCAATCAGCTATTGGTCAAGATCGAAACCGACGAAGGCATCTATGGGTGGGGAGAAGGGGGTCTCTCCTTCCGTGAACTGGCGGTAGCCGGGGCCGTACGCCACTTCCGCGAATTCCTGTTGGGCCGCGACCCTATGCAGCGCGGCGCGCTCTGGCAGGAGATGTATCGCAGCCAATACTTCGAGGGGGGCCGCGTCTTGACCGCAGCCATCTCCGCCATCGACATCGCCCTGCATGACATCGTGGGCAAAGCCCTCAACGTGCCCATCTACCAACTGCTGGGCGGCAAGCAGCGCGAGGTTGTGCCCTGTTTCGCCACCACCGGCGCACACGGCGACCAGTTGATCGAGGACATCAAACTGCTGCTATCCGAAGGGTGGAACGCGATCCGCACGGTGCCGGTTCACCCGCAGCGCATGTCGGGATCGCCGATGAATGTGGCGACCCAGCAATCCCGCCGCGGTCCGCAGCCCGGCGACAATACCTGGGAGCCGCGCGAGACCCTCGCGTCCACCGCCGCCGAACTGGTGCGCGTGCGCGAAGAACTGGGCAGCGACTTTGTGCTGGGCATCGATTATCACCACCGGCTCAACATCGCCGAAACAGCCTCCTTCTGCCAGCGTATGCCAAGCGGCACGCTCGACTTTATCGAGGAACCGATCCGGGATGAAACGCCCGAAGCCTACGAAGCCCTGCGCCGCATGGTAGATGTCCCGTTTGCCATCGGCGAGGAATTCTCCAGCAAATGGGCCTTCGTCCCCTACATCGAGCGCGGCATCACCGACTTTGTGCGCATCGACATCTCCAACGTGGGCGGCTTCACCGAAGCCATGAAGGTGGCAGGCTGGGCAGAAGCGCACTACATCGACCTCATGCCCCACAACCCGCTCGGCCCAATCTGCACCGCGGCCACCGTCCACCTGGCCGCAGCCGTCGCCAACTTCTCTTGGCTAGAAGTGCGCGTCTCACCCACCGAGCAGCTAGGCTTCTATGATGAAACGATCTTCCCCGTCCAGCTGCGTCTAGAAGGGTCACACTTTCCGGTTCCGACCACACCGGGCCTGGGGGTGGAAGTCGATGAGGAGTACGTCGCCCGCCAGGAATTCAAGTTTGCCGAAGCGCCGCACCTGCGCAAACGTGACGGATCCTATACCAACTGGTAACCAGACCATGAACCCAGAAACGCTCCCCAACCTGTCCAACCAACGCGATACGCTCGACAACATCCTGGTCGTGGACGCTGATGCCCATGTCCACGAATCGCCCGGCGAACTTGCGCCCTACTGCGACATGCCGTGGCGCAAATCGCTGGAAGTCCTGGCGAATGTGCCGGAGCGCTATCTGGACATTCCCGGCTTTTCATCTGGGGCGGGCAGCCTGTCCGCCCCTTTTCCCGGCGGCCATGATTCCAAACGCATGGTCACGGACGCCGCGCAGATGAGCGAAGAACTGTCCAAACTCTCGATTGACCTGGCGATCCTCTTTCCCGACCACCTGCTCAAACTGCCCGTCCTGCCGCAAAAAGAATACGCCGCTGCGCTGGCGCGCGCCTACAATGCCTGGCTGGTCGATAAGTGGACCTCACGCCAGCGCAATTTGCTGGGCTGTCTGGTCGTGCCGCCCCAAGACCCCGAGGACGGCGCACGCGAGATCGAAAAATACGCCAAAGAACCAGGTATCGTCGGCGTCTATCTCGGGCTGGCCGGTGTGGACCCGCTGTGGGGCAGCCGCAAGTATGACCCCATCTACCAGGCGGCCCAGGATGCCGGTCTGCCTGTGCTGCTGCACAGCGTCACCGTGATCCATCCGGTCTTCCCCTGGCAGATTCAGGGTTTTGATACGGAAATGGCGCGCCACACCGTCGCCCATCCCTTCGCCATTATGGCAAACCTGGTGGATATGGTCACCACCGGCGTGCCGGTGCGCTTTCCCAAATTGAAGATCGCCTTTGTCGAGGCAGGCGTCTCCTGGGTCCCCTTCATCATGAACCGGCTCGACAAGGAGTACATCGAGCGGCGGCGCGAGGTGCCATTCCTGGAACACCGGCCCAGCCACTACATCCGCCAGTTCTACTTCGCCACGCAGCCTGTGGAGGAACCGGAAGACCCGGCAGACCTGGTCAAGTTGATCCAGCTCTATGGGGGAGAAGAGACGACCATGTTCGCCTCCGACTGGCCCCATCACGACTTTGACCACCCGCGCAAGGTCTTCCAACTCCCCTTCTCGCCCGATGTCCGCCGCAAGATCATGGGTGAGAACGCGCTGCGCTTTTTCGCGATAGACGCCCAGGGCAATCGCCTCAATCGCTAGGAGTTGCCTATGTCCGCCAGCAGGCGCAAGGAAGTTGTCTTGGGGCGCGCCGAGGATCTCCCCCCTGGTCACCATCAGGTGTTTGCCGTGGATGGCCGCGAGATCGGCGTCTTTAACGTGGCGGGCGAATATCACGCCTTGCCCAACCTCTGCCCCCACCAGATCGGGCCGCTCTGCCGCGGGCGGGTCTCCGGCACGCTGGCCTGCCAGGCCGAGACAGGCTGGCAACTGGAGTGGGTGCTCGACGGCGAGATCATCACCTGCCCGTGGCATGGGTTGGAGTTTCACATCGCCACCGGCCAGTGCCTTGCTTTTCAAGAGATCCGACTGCGCCGCTATGAAGTTTGGGAGGAGGAGGGGGTGCTGAAACTACGGCTGTAGGGCGGCGCGGCTTATCGTCTGGTTCTTGCACAATTCGGAAAAGTAGGTATGCTTTACTACAGAGCGGATTCCAAAGTAGATTGTCCAGCGTGCATGTGGGGACGACTCACGATCATCGATATGGGCCGCGAACTGCGGGTAGCGCCAATCGACGACCCCGACGATTGGGTCGTCTGCTTTGCCAAGGAATCTGGATTTCCCGCCCAAGCATGGGCAGACCGCATGATTGCCCTCTACAATGCAGCTCCTGCACATCGACGAAGTGCCTCCGGCAGGGCAGACGTATCCCATGATTGGCAATCATTCAAATGAAGATAGCTCAGAAGAACCCCATTTCCTGTCAGCGCTGCCGGTCAACCGGCGCGTCGCGTCTAACCACTCTGTGTTCCTGAGGAGAAGTGCTTTGAGCGTTCGACCCCTTGCTCAACTGATTAGCGGTGTGCTGGCGGCAGTCATCTTAGGCGGTTGCGCCTTACTGCCCGCGGTCAGCACCGACCGCTCGACCGACGGCGTACCGACCCCGACTCCCATTCCGACGGCCATCGTCCCCACCAAGCCCACCTATCAAGTCCAGCGTGGCGAGATTGTCAACGAGTTGGAATTTAGCGGCCGGATTTCGCCCGTGAATGAGGAAGATCTGTTCTTCCGCGCCTCAGGCCGCGTGCGCACTGTCTTCCACAAACGCAATGATATGGTCACTGAGGGCACGGTCCTGGCTGAACTCGAAATCGATGCCCTGGAGCGCGAACTGGAGAGCGCCCAGCTAGAGCTACAGCGCGCGCAGATGCGGCTCGCGGAGGCCGAAAAGGATAACGCCTATAACCTTGAGGTGGCTCAGACCAACCTGGAAATCGCCGAGCTACAGCTTCAGGCGATGCGGTCCGGCGCAGCACCCGGTCAAACCGAAATCGCCATCCAAGAAAAACAAGTTGAACTGGCCCGTCTGGAGGTCGAACGGCTGGCCGCAGGCGTGGACCCGCTGCTGCAAAGCGATGTCCAAAGCGCCCAGTTTGCGGTTACCAAGTTGGAGGCCGAGATTGCCGAATCACAGATCATTGCCCCCTTCGACGGCCAATTGCTCTCCATGTCGCTCACGCCCGGCCAGGCCGTTGACGCCTACCAGCCCGTCGCCACACTGGCGGATGTCGAGCAACTGGAGGTCAGCGCCGACCTGATCAGCACCCAGATGCAAGACCTGGTGGAAGGCATGAATGCCACCATCATCCTGGTCAGCCGCCCCGGCGTCACACTCAACGGCCAGTTGCGCCAGCTTCCGTACCCCTATGGCAGCGGCGGGCGCGACAACACGGTCGAAGATATGGACAAATCCACGCGCATCACGATCACCGAATCGGCCCAAGATGCAGGGTTCGCGCTGGGCGATCTCGTGCGGGTCAACGTCGAACTTGAACGCAAAGACAACGTCCTCTGGCTTCCTCCCCAAGCCCTTCGCATCTTTGACGGACGGCGTTTTGCCCTGCTCCAAGATGGCGACGTGCAGCGCCGCGTCGACGTCCAGGTGGGCATCGAGACGCCCGAACGGATTGAGATCGAATCCGGTCTGGAAGAAGGCCAGGTGGTAGTTGGGCAATAGGTGACCCATGCGCTTCCTATTACGTTCTTTGGCCATCTTTGCGGTGGCCGCGCGGCGTTTGCTTGCCCAGCGCGGTCTTGCCAGCGCCACAGCGCTCGGCCTGATCGCGTCGGTCGCCATCGTGATGAGCATTCCGCTCTACAGCGATGCCATCTACTATCAGATCCTCCAACAGGAGTTGAGCCGCCCGACCGAACAAGGGGCGATTACGCGGCCGCCTTTTGCCTTCATGTTCCGCTATGTCGGTTCGCTCTATGGCCTTCTGGAAT
>CAZYQJ010000098.1:4269-11744 GCA_964649925.1 uncultured Litorilinea sp. | reverse complement strand
GCTTCTTCCTGGCGGTCGCGCTTGCGCGCCTTGCCCAGCGCAATCGTGGTCATGCGACTCTCCTCCTGTCACGAGTCCAGGGGTGGCCGGTTCTAGATGAACCAGCGCCCTGGCTAGGTAAAGCGAATACGCGGGTCGACTACGGCCAGCAGAA
This sequence comes from uncultured Litorilinea sp., assembly GCA_964649925.1. Taxonomy (GTDB): domain Bacteria; phylum Chloroflexota; class Anaerolineae; order Caldilineales; family Caldilineaceae; genus QEUY01. The sequence goes on along the minus strand of CAZYQJ010000098.1, from coordinate 11,590 downwards.
TGTCGGAGATAAACATGCCAATCACGGTCATGACCGACAACAGCATGATGGACGCCGCGGCCACATAGGTATCCTGCGCCAGCAGCGCATCGTAGAGCAGCGCGCCAATTGTCGGGATGTTCATGACGATGGCCGTCACCGTCGATCCGGAAACAATGGTCGGGAAGATCCAGCCGATGGTCGAGATGATCGGGTTCAGCGCCAGCCGGACCGGATATTTCAAGAGCAGTTGGGTTTCGTGCAGCCCTTTGGATCGGGCGGCGATGACATATTGTTTTTGCAGTTCGTCCAGGATGCCGCTGCGCATAATGCGGATCACGCTGGCCGTACCTGCCAGCCCCACGGCAATGACCAGGATCGCCACATGTTTGAGCATGTCGATAAACTTGGTGACGCTCATCGGCTGGTTCATAAATTGCGGGGAGTAGAGGCCGCCGACGCTCATGCCTGTGGTGCGGTTGACATAGTACATCAACACCAACGCCAGGAAAAAGGTAGGCATCGCCAGGCCGATAAAGCCGATGATCGTGAACAGGTAGTCGCCAGGTGAATATTGGTTTGTGGCGGAATAGATGCCGATGGGGATGGCGACGGCATAGGTGACGATCAGCGTGAGCAGCGCCGTAAAGATTGTGATGCCCAGCCGTTCGCGCAGCAGCACGATGACGGGCAGGTTCCAGGCAAAGGAGCGGCCAAAGTCGCCGCGGAACATGTTGGTCATCCACTTGACATAGCGCACATAGAGCGGTTGGTCCAACCCGTACTGCTGGCGCAACGCCAGGATTTCCCCGGCGTCCAGGTCTGCCCCGCGCGTCTCCTGTAGGCGTGTGACATAGGAGGTCAGGTAATCGCCCGGCGGCAGTTCGATCAGGACAAAGGAGAGGGCCGACACAGCCAGGAGCAGCACCACCATATAGAGAAAGCGACGGGCGAGATAATACTTCATATCTGTTCCCCCGGTCAGTCTAGTTCCAGGCCAGCGGGCAGGGACAATTGACCTGTCCCTGCCCGTGCCAGCCGCCTAGTACTTGAGATACCACTGGGCGCCGCGGTAGGGAACCCAGAAGCCAAAGTCATTCGAGAACATGCCTTCGGTGGGCACGTTGCCCAGGCGGTTCGACAGGATGATCACACGCGGGGAGACCGAAACGCCCAGCGTGTACAACTCTTGGGTGTAGAGCGTGATCATCTCCCTGCCAATCTCCATGTACTCGTCGGACCCTGGTGTGGCAACCGCGAACTGGTCGCACAGTTCCCAGATCTGCTGGTTCGTCTCCGTCGGCTCTTCGCCCTGTGCGCCATCGGAGTTGTACCAGGTGCGCCACAGCGGGCCATAGGTGTTGTCGTTCAACGGGCGCAGGCGAGCGCAGTTGGCGGAGCGCAGGTTAGGTTCGGCAATCGAGTCGTAGGGGTGGGCATAGACATCCTGCTCATTGGCCTGGTTGCGCTCGACATGCAGCGATCGTTCGATCTGGCTCATCAACGTCTTGACGCCGACGTTTTCGGTCCACATCTCGGCGACTAGTTCGGAGTGCGGGCAGAATTCAGTCCAGCACTCCAGCACGATTTCGAGCGGGCTGCCGTCCGGGCGCAACCGCACCTCTTGGGCTGAGTCCCATTCTAGCCCCATCTCGTCGAGCAGGGCATTGGCTTGGTCCGGGTCGAACTCAACGAAATACTCACCCATCCAGTCTTCATAGAACGAGACCGATTCCGGCACGGTTGCCTGGCGAATCTTGGCCCGGCCTAGATAGAGGATATCGTTGATCTGCTGGCGGTCGATGGCGAGCGACATCGCCTGGCGGAAGCGCACGTCGCGGAAGATCTCGCGCAGCACCGGGTCTTGATGGGTCTGGTTGAAGGTGATGCCCACGTCGTTGCCGCGGCTGTTGTCGAACAGATAGACCTTGTAGTCGCCCTGTTCTTCGTTCTCCACATAGAGCGGGTAGTCGCTCACGGGCAGCGGGTTTTCCCCGGCGTTATCCAACTCGCGCGAGATGATCTTGAGCGTCCGCACCTCCGCATCGCGCACCATGACCGCGATCTGGCGGTCAATGTAGGGAAGCTGGTTGCCCGCGGTGTCCACCATCCAGAAATACGGGTTGCGGTCAAAGTACTTGTTGCCCAACTCGTCGATGCTCGTCAGCACCCACGGCGTGATATCGGGCATGTTGGTGTCCTGCTGTTCCTGGGTGTGCAGGTCGTGATATTGGAAAGCCTGCACCCAGCTTTCAAACTGCTCGGACTGCGCCAGTTCGTCGGCCTGATCGTTGTACTTGATGTGCCATTGCTGCAGGTAGTGCTTGGGCGCATACATGCGGTCATAGTTGTGGCTCTTGGACATCGTCAGGTCAAAGTTGGGGTTAGGACCGGCGAATTCGACTTGAATCGTCACGTCGTCGATCTTGGTCATGGTCATGGTGTCGCCGCCCACCGTATAGACGACCGGGACCGCCGGGGTCAGTTCGGTGTTGAGCAGGATGTCTTCATACCAGAACATGAAATCGTCGGCGGTGAAAGGCTCGCCATCGGACCACTTCATCCCCGCGCGCAGGTGCAGCGTCCAGGTCGTAAAGTCTTCGGAGGCTTCATAGGCTTCCAGGATGTTGGGGCTGAGCGTCTGCAAGTCCGGCTCGATAAAGAGCAGGCTTTGGAGGCGCAGCGCTTCGGTGTCCAACTGGCCGATCTGCGGGCCAAACGCCGCGCCGCGCTGTTCGCCGCCGTACTGCCCGATCTCGTTGAGCGGGGTGATCACCAGCGGGTTTTCGGGCAGCCGCTCTTCGACGGGCGGGAGTTGGCCTTGTGAGACCAACTCGGCCAACTGAGGGGCTTCGTTATACTGTCCGGGCGGCGCGGCTTCCGCCGGGGCCGCGGCTGCGGCCTCTGCCTGGGCTGGTTGGGACTCGGCAGGGGCTGTGTCGGCGGGTGGCGCGCCGCCGCAAGCCGCGACTGCCAACGCCAGCAGGACCATGACCAAAACGAGCAGCAGTCTCTGTCTCATGGATCAGTTCCTCCTTGGTATTCAGATGGTTTTGGTACAAGCGAGTGCTGTAAATCAACCGGGCCGATTGGGAGCGGGCCAGGTTTGTACACCTACCAAGCGGGCGCTTTAGCCTTTGATGCCTGACATGACGATTCCTTGGATGAAATAGCGTTGAGCCAAGAAGAAGAGCAGCAGCACTGGGAGGATGGTTGCCGTCGAGGCGGCCATCAAATAGTGCCACTGGGTGGTGTATAGCCCTTTGAACGAAGCCAGCCCCAGCGAAATCGTGTACTTGTCGGGCGACGTCAGGTAGATCAGCGGCCCCATGAAATCGTTCCAGTGATGCAAAAAGAGAAAGATGGCGACAGCGGTCAGCGCCGGTTTGATCAGCGGCAGGACGACACGCCAGTAGATGCCGAATTCACTGGCCCCGTCGATGCGCGCCGCGTCCGTGAAATCACGCGGGATTGTACGGAAAAACTGGCGCAGGAGAAAGATGTTAAAGGCCCCACCCCCAAACCACTCCGGTACGATCAGCGGCAGCGGCGTGTCCAGCCAGCCCAGATGCTTGAACAGGATATAGCGCGGGATCATCGTCACGACCCACGGCAGCATGATCGTAGAGAGTAGGACCGTGAACATGAAGTCCCGCCCGCGAAAGCGCAGCCGGGCGAACCCATAGGCGGCCATCGACGCGGTGAGCAGCACCCCGATTTCGCTCGCGACCACAATGACGAGCGTGTTGAACAGGTAGAGGTGGAACGGGCTGGCGGTCAGGGCCTCTATATAGTTTTCCCAGCGCACCGGGTCCGGGATCCACTGGGGAGGAAAGAGCCAGATCTTGCTCGGTTCTTTCAGCGAACTGGAGAGCAGCCAGTAGAACGGTGTCGCCATGATCAGCGCACCGAAGGTCAAGATCGCCAGAACGGCACCCCGGCCCAGGTAACGCCCCCAGCGCGCCGCGCGGACGTGGGTCTGCAGCCCCGACGCGACCGGATGGGGGGAGTGTGAACGTACCACTTCTGCCATGGTCTTTCCTCCTCCCTAGGGACCTTCCTCGTAATAGACCCAGCTTGAACCGCTACGAAAGACCAGCAGTGAGAGCGCCAAGATAATGAAGAACAGCACCCAGGCCAGCGCGGATGCATAGCCCATATCGAAGAATGAGAAGGCGTTATCAAAGAGATAGAGGACGTAGAAGGTCGTGGCGTAATTCGGTCCCCCCTGCGTCATCAAATAGCTTGCCGTAAAGACCTGGAACGAGCCGATGATCTGGAGGATCAGGTTGAAAAAGATGACCGGGGTCATCATGGGCAGCGTGATGCGGAAGAACTTGGTGATGCCGCCTGCCCCGTCGATGGAGGCCGCCTCATACAACTGCTCCGGAATCCCGTTCAACCCGGCCAGGTAGATAATCATCACCCCGCCGAGGCTCCACAGGCTCATGAGGATCAGGGCGGGCAGCGCCGTATTAGGGTTCTGCAGCCACATCACTTTGTCAAGCCCCACCTTGTTGAGCAGCAGGTTCAGCAGTCCAAACTCAGAGTTGAAGATCCACGTCCACAGGACGGCATTGGCGACGGCAGGCACGATGCTCGGCAAATAGTAGAGCGTGCGAAACAGCGCGATGCCCCGCGTCTTTGTGTTGAGCAGAAGCGCAACCATAAAAGCCAGGATGAGGGTGAGCGGGACATGGAAGATCGTATAGTACAAGGTCACCCAAAGCGACTTGAAAAACAGCCGGTCATTGGCCATCCGCACAAAGTTTTGCGCGCCGATAAAGCGCGGTGGGCGCAGGATATCCCAGTCAGTCATGCTGAGCCAGACCGAATAGACCATCGGCCCGGCGATCCACAGGAGCACGCCCAGGATGGCTGGCAGGATGAACAGCCACCCGGCAATGGCTTCCCGGCGCGCCATTGTCATGGCAAAGCGGGGACGTAACTCTGCTGACATGAGGGTTGGGTCCTCCTTTGCATGGATGGCCTGGCAGCGGGAGGATCACCGCCAGGCTAGCCACCGTCCTAGCCACTGCCCTAGACAGCAGCGCGTTCCTCTTCGAGCGTCTGGTTGAGGCGCGGCACTAAGTCGGTCAACAAGGCCTCGGCGGTCATGGCCCCTGTCCAGACCTGGCTCAGTTCCTGCGTCAACATGGTGGTCGTTTCGAGCAGACCGACCGTGTTCGGGTTAACATGCCCGTAGTTGAACTTATAGTCCTCTTCCAGCGTCAGCCATCCCTCCGGATGCACGTCGGGATCCCACCAGGTTTCGATACCGTCAGGGGTCAGAAGCGTCTGATGGCTGACCCCCCACAGCCCCACGCGCACCAGGTGCGACTGGTACTCATCCAGGTTCAGATAGCGCAAAAGCTGCCAGGATTCGTCGGGGAACCTGGTGTCAGCGTAGATGCCCGTCCAGGAGGAACCGGTCATTGTCGCCGGTTCCTGCAGCTTGGGCAAGACGCCCACCCCAAAGTCAAAGTCCATCTGGGCCAGGTCCAGCAAGGCCCAGTTGCCATCCTGGATCATCGCGATACGTCCTGTCGCTAGCATCTGCCAGGCGTTCATGCCCATCGTTTGCAGCACGCTGCCCTGCGCCGCCACCTGATTGGCGAGGCGCAGGTCGGCAAACCGTTGGATCGCCTCAATCGCTTCAGGCGAATCAAGCACATACTGCAGGTTGTCGTCCAGTACCTGACCACCGTTGGAAAAGACGTAATTGTCGAAGTGCTCGTCGGGAACAAAGAAGCCCCACTGCTCGACATTCTGCACGTCGAAGTTGGCGTCGCCTGGGTGGTTGCCGTTTGCGTCCACGGTAAGCGCGCTCGCCGCCGCCAGAAATTCGTCCCAAGTCCACGCTTCGGCGGGCGATGTGCTGGGCGGCGTGATGCCTGCGGTCTCCAGGGCGGGTTTGTGATAGAAGATCAGCCGCCATTGGAGTGTAGAACCGATGGCATACCACTTGCCATCCACCATGCTGCGCTGCGACTCAATCGGGAAGAAATAGTCGTCGGAGCCGAACAGCGGGTCGTTGGAGACCAGATCGGTGATGTCCATCAGGGCATTGCGCACGGCAAGGTCTGGGTAGTAGTTGCCTACCTTGTAGACGTCGGGCGCGTCGCCAGCCGCCAGCATCGTCTGCAACTTCTCCGCATAGCGTTCGGGCGTGTGGATGTACTCGACTTGGATACCGGGGTTTGCTTCCATGAACGAGGCCAGCCCATTCTCGATCGCTTCTTTCTCCAGCGGGCTGCCCCAGGCCATCTTACGCAATTGGGCCGTCTCCGCCGCCGCTGCGTCGGCGGTTTCGGCGCTTCCTGTTGCGGGGCTGACCGCTGCAGGGGCACATGCGGCCACAGTCAGCATGGCGCTGCTCGCCACGCTCCAACGCAAAAACTCTCGCCGTGAAATCCTCGTTTCGCGCGACATAAGCCATACGCTCCTTTCAATACCCCCCTTGTACGATGCCCATTCTTCTATGGTCGTTATCTTTCTGCGTGGCTGCGCAGGCCGTGGCGAGCGTACTGCAGGCTAGCCCAGGGGTCATGCATTCTGTGGGAGTCCGGAGGAGCGGCCACCCACCAGGACCGCTAGGCGCAAAGCCCTTGCCGCATAAAGCTATAGCACTCCTCCATCCCGGCTACAAGGTCGCCCCCGCTTTCTTCGTCGGCGCAGGCCCAGCCGTCGTAACCGATCTCTCGAATCGCAGCAAAGATGGCGGCGAAGTCAATCGCACCGCGCCCTAATACCTGCCATTCCCCGTCTGCAAAATCCTTGAGATGCAAATTGTCGATCACCGAGCGAAAATCGCGGATCACTCCCGGCACATCCTCAATGCCCGATTTGACCAGATGGGCCGTATCCACCGTCAGCCCGACAGTGCCTGGACGCACCATGGAAAAGAACGCCTCAATCTCATCACGGTGCATCACCGGCTGGTTGTAGTGATGGTGCAGCGAGAGCGAGATGCCTTGGTCATTGGCTTCGGCCCCCAGGTCTGACAGCAAGTCGGCAAAGGCCCGCAGCGTTTCGCGCGTCACGCCATCGCGCGGGTGGTTATGCACGAAGATCACGCGTTCTGATCCCACCTGTGCGCCGAACGTAATCGTCTTGCGCAGGCGCGTGATGCCTTCCTCGTCGAGCGGGTGATAGAGGATCAGCCCGGAAGCCAGCCCAGGACGGTCACCCCAAGTCTCCTGAAAGCGTGACGGGGTTTCCAGATAGGGGAGATACTGGCCTGCCTTGAGTTGCAGCCCGTCATAGCCGGTGGGGTGGTAGGTTTCAAACAACTGGCGTTGTTCCGCTTCTGTCCGTGTCGGGCGGGAGAACGCAAGTTTCA
>CAZYQJ010000098.1:0-4259 GCA_964649925.1 uncultured Litorilinea sp. | reverse complement strand
GTTTCATCCATTCCCTCCTGCGGTTAGCGGTCATCCCCGTCTTCTAGCATCACGATCTGCCGGTCGCCGGTCGGGTAGGCCACGACCATGCGCGCCGTCACGCTCCCGCGGTTGACGGCATCATGCGCCGCGCCCTGTGGGATATAGATGGACATCCCCGGCGTCAGGTGAAAGACCTCGTCGCCGAGGCTGTGATCCAGTTCGCCCTCGATCAGAAAGAGGACTTCACTGCTGTTGGGGTGGTAGTGGCGCGGGTTCTTGCGCCCTGGCTCAATCTGAACATAGCCAAAGGTGAGGTTGGCTCCGCTATGGAATTCGTTGCTGCAAAGCCACTGGATATTGCCCCAATCAAAGCGATTTGCCGCGGTGTCGTCGACGGCCTGCGTATAGGCGACGGTGGATTTGGTAGGGTTGTTCTGGTCGGTCATGAATCGACTCCTGGCTAGACGGTGTCTGTGGTGATAGCGGCCAGCGACTGCTGGATGAAGGCGTGGCATGCGGCCATGCCGCCCAACAAATCGCCGCCGCTTTCCTCGTCGGCGCACAGCCAACCGGCAAAACCGATGTCGGCAATGGCATCAAAGATGGGGGCAAAATCAATGGATCCCTGCCCCAACACGCGCCATTCTCCCTGGGCAAAATCCTTGAGGTGGAAGTTGTCAATGTGGCTGCGAAACTCGCGGATCACGCCTGCCACATCCTCAACGCCCGACTTGACCAGATGCGCCGTGTCAATCGTGAGGCCGACTGCATCCGGGTCGGCGGCCTCACAGAAAAGGGCAATATCGTCGCGGTACATCACCGGCTGGTTGTAGTGTTGGTGCAGCGACAGGGCCACGCCCACCTGCCGGGCCTCACGTCCCAATTCGGAGAGGGTGCGTGCAAAGGCGCGGATGTCGGCGGGTGTCACCTCGGCGCGGGGCACACCGTGGCAGAAGATAATGCGCTCGGCGCGTATGGCTGCTGCGAAGTCAATGAGGTTGCGCAGGACGGCCACGCCTGCTTCATCCAGTTTGCCGCCGGTGATCAGCCCGCTGGCGACGCCTGGCTGCTCTCCCCATTCGTCGACAAAGCGCGCGGGTTGGTCTAGATAGGGCCGGTATTGTCCTGCCTTGAGTTGAAGCCCATCGTACCCGATCTCGCGGTAGCGCGTCATCAAGAGACGCTGTTCGTCTGGGGTGGTCGTGGGGCGCGAGAAGGCGATCTTCATACGCGCACCGCCTCGAACGTGATCTCGCGCCGTTCCGCTGCCGAGCGATAGGCCCCATCGAGCAGCGCAATGGTCTTGAGGTTGTCCTGCCCGCTGTTGGGCGGCTCATGCCCCTCTTCGAGCGCAGTCAGCAAGTCGTTCAGACAGGCGTAGGCCGATTCCGGTTTGGCTGTGCCCTTATAGGGGTTGTCCCAAGTCTGCCGCGGCTCGTTGCGGTTTTCCTTTGTGTAGAGTTCGATCCCGTTATAGGTAAGCACCAGCGCGCCCTGTTCTCCGGCTACCACGGTTTCGGCGCGGCGGCGCGGGATGCTGAAGCTTTCGACATACGAAGCGATGACGCCGTTCTGAAACTCGATCTGGGTGAGTGCTTCGGTTTCGCCCGTGCATTCAATCGCCGCCGAAGAACGGGTCAGGCTGTAGATCGCCCTGGCATCGCTTTGCACCAGAAGCCGGATGCCGTCCAGCCAGTGCACCCCCATGACCGACATGGCGTGGCGTTGGGTCTGGATGCGCCAGCCCTTGTCCTGGCGGAACATGAGGTCTTGGTGGATGATGCTCACCACATCGCCGATGGTTCCGTCTTCGATCAGTTGGCGGGCCTGCTTATAGGGGAAGTGGTAGCGGAAGTTCTGGTCAACGGCAATGGTCACACCGGCGTCACGGCAGATGCGTACCATCTCCTCCGCTTCGGCGTAGGTGTCGGCGAAGGGTTTTTCGACCAAGATATGCTTGCCCGCGGCGGCCAGGGTCTGCACGACCTGGCGGCGCACCGGGGTGGGGGTGCAGACCACGCCCACTTCCCACTCGGCCCCCGCGATCATCTCCTCCAGCGACGTGAATGCTTGGGCAAAGCCATAGGTCTGCTGCGCCGCCTGCACGCGTTCGAGGTCAAGGTCACAGGCGGCGACGATCTCAATCCGCTCCGGATGCTTGACGTAGCCTTCGAAGTGCATCCGGGACACCCCTCCACAACCAATCATGGCAATCTTGAACTGTTTCACATCCGTTCTCGCTTTCTGATGGAAACTGCATGGATACACTGCACACTGCTACCGCCGTGCCAGCGGGATCTGTTCAGCGCAGGCGGCGCATGGATCGCCGTCGTTCCAACTCTTCCAGTTGGGCGACCACTGCCTGCCGCACACCGTTGATGTGTTCTTCCATCAGCTTGGCGGCGAGGTCTGCATCCCGCGCTTCGAGCGCCGCCAGGATGCGCGGGCGTTCGCGATGGGTGCGCTCGACCAGGTGCGGGTCTTGATTGGCAATGGTACGGATCATCTGGATTTGAAACGCCAACCGGTCGAGGGCGTCGATCAAGGTCTCGTTGCCGGTCAGGTGCAGGATCGTGTTGTGGAAGTCGCGGTCGGCTGCGCTGTAGGCGGCCAAGTCCCCGGCGTCAAGCGCCGTTTCCACCCGGTCGAGGATGCAGTGAATCTGTTGGGCGACCTCTTGGGAGATCTTGGGCATTGCCAGCCGGATCGCCAATGCTTCGAGCGCCGACCGCACTTGGAACAGGTCGTTGACCTGCTTAACGCTGAAGGTGCGGATGTAGTTTCCCCGGTAGGGCCGGTACTCGACAATCCCTTCACTGACCAGTTGGCCGATGGCTTCACGGATCGGGGTGCGGCTCACGTTCAACTCAGCGGCGATGGATCGCTCATCCAACTGCTCGCCAAGCCGCAGCGCCCCAGTCAAGATCATCTCCTGCAGGCGCGAATAAACCTGCTGGTTCAACGGTTGATATGCCGTATCGGTCATAAGATTTTTATGGGATGGGGAGCGACAAGGTTACAGGTTGAATATACCAGATTTGTATACCATTGTCAATACTGGTATACAAATCTCGGCGTAGAGATTAATTGTGAGTCAAATGGGCAGAATGCATAAACTCTGGGATAGACTACCTCCAACGCAAACAACCCGGCGCAGCAGCGGCGTTCCGGGAGAATCAAGGGATGCAGCGCGCGGCCAACCTACCCCGCGTTTTCCCCATACCGGGTGCACTGGCGGTCAGCCGGTACACGCTGGGCCATCGCTGGCGAGGTGGTAACCAGGGCGCTATATCACTGCCTATGGCGTTGTGGATATGTGCGCTCCGCTTGAGCGCAGATGTTTGCGGTGCGAATGGAAACCAAGAAGCGGGCTGCCCGCACTAAAGCGAGGCCTCTAGGATGTAGTGAAGGTCATTCCGGCGTATGGGCGAGTAGGGGTCTGCGATATCTACGCCCGCCCATACGCGCCTATGCATACGCAGTATGAGGTCACAAGCGGGCGTTGGTTGTTCGCCGAGGTGCGATCCCCGGCGGGAACCACGGCTAGCCGGAATGACTGTCATCTACAGGGTCCACTGTGCTGCCGTCTCTAGTACCGGCCGCGCCCTCCTTGATCGCGGGTATCGCGAAAACCGCCACGACCACCGCCCGTCCCGCGCGCGTTTTCCCGCGGCTGGGCTTCGTTTACGCGCAGGGCACGACCATCCATCATGTAGTTATTCAATGCCTTGATGGCCTCATCCGCGTCGGCGTCGCCCATCTCCACAAAGCAGAAACCACGGAACTTGCCGGTTTCCCGGTCTGTGATCATAGCGATGTTGTCGACAGGTCCATACCTTGAAAACAAGTCGCGCACCTGGTCTTCGGTTGCCCGGAAGGGCAAATTTCCCACATAGATCCGCTTGGACACGATGAATCTTCCTCCTGGGGACACTGATCCCACTGCTTTATGGACGGGCGGACGAAAAAGACAACACGACCCACCGGTCAGTGCGTTACGCACCAGCCGGTAAGGGCCGTCTATCCGCAGGTTTGGTTTCTAACAACGTTGAGAAATTCACACGTGATGGGGCATATATTGGAGGCGCTGTGCCATGGCTTAACTCTACCACGGCACAGCGCTTGACGCAAGCGTCAATTTAGGCGCTGGATGATCCCGGCGGCCCCCATGCCGCCGCCAATGCACATGGTCACCATGCCGATCTCTTGATCGCGGCGTTCCAGTTCATGCAGGAGTTGGACGGTCAACTTGGCCCCGGTGCAGCCGAGCGGGTGGC
>CAZYQJ010000097.1:0-11744 GCA_964649925.1 uncultured Litorilinea sp. | reverse complement strand
GGAGGAACAGGCCCTCGGTGGCGAGCTGCATATAGTCCCGCCAATCCGCGGTGAAGAAGATATCGATCTTTTCACCGGCCCGCAGGGCGGTGAGAGCCTTCGTCTGCCAGTCACCCCAGCCGATGATGTGGAAGACGACGTTGACGCCGATCAGAGGCTCAACGTACTCGTTGATCGCTGCTTCCACTTGTGAACGCTGGTCGGTATCGCCGTTGCCGATCCAATAGTAGTCGAGCGTCACGACTTCGCCGGTCGGTGAACCTGCAGCCGCCTCGCTCGGCGCTGCCTCACCGCCAGCCGGAGCCGCGCCGGGCGCACAACCGGCGACCATCGCTGCGACTAGACTGAGCAACAACAAAAGTGAGATAGACTTCTTAAGCATTGTCTCTGCTCCTTTAAGAAAGCCTCGAGAGGTCTTTCTATATGTGATATGACAGAAATCCGAACGTATATGCTTGCAACATTTGCCTGCAACGGCAAGCAAATATCTTAGCCCTTGATCGCGCCGATGGTGAGGCCTTTGATAAAGAACCGCTGGAAGAAGGGATAGGCCAGGATAATCGGCCCCACGGTGACCACCGCCATTGCCATGCGGAAGGTTTGCGAGGGGAGGTCGGATAGGTTGACCAATCCCTGCATCTTGTCGGCGTTTTCCAGCAGGAAGCGGATGTTGTTCAACGTGGTATAGATAGTGAACTGCAGGCTGTAGTAGCGGGCGTCGTCGACCAGCAGCAGGGCGTTGAAGAAGTTGTTCCAGATGCCGATGGCGCTGAACAAGGCGACTGTCGCCAAGCCAGGGGCCGACAGCGGTAGGACGATCTGGAGAAAGGTACGCCATTCGCCTGCGCCGTCCATCCGTGCGGCTTCAATGATCTCATTGGGCACATTGGTTTTGTAGAAGGTGCGCATGACGATCACCCAGAAGGGGCTGAAGGCAGAGGGCAAGAAGAGCGCCCACAGAGAGTTCTGCAACATCAACACCTGGCGCATCACCATGTAGTAGGAGACAAGCCCCCCGCTGAACAACATGGTAAAGAAGGCATAGAAGGTAAAGAAGGTTCCGAACTTGAAATTGCTTCGTGAAAGCGGGTAGGCATACAGGGCCACCATGACCACCGACATGACTGTGCCGACCACGGTAGAAATGACTGTGTTCTTGTACGCAGTGACGACAATGGACCCCTGGCTGAAGAGGAACCCGTAGGCTGCCGCTGAGAACTCCTCTGGCCAAAGACGGTAACCGTTGGCCGCAAGCGAAGCTTCCGATGTCAGTGACGAGATGACGATGACATAGATAGGAAGCAGCGTCAAGATACTAAAGAGGATCAGCAACAAGTTGAGCGAGGTATTGGCCGTTGGCGAGAGGGCAAGCACATCTCGATGCCGCCGCGCTGCAACCGGTTTCACCACCTGCCGGGCCTCAAGTTTTGCGCTAGTTGCCATGTTTTGCGTTTCCTTTTCTGAGCAATTCGCTAGAACAGCGCCAACTCGGGTCGTGTTCGGCGCACAATGTAGTTGGTGATCAAGATCAGGATGAAGCCGAGCAGTGATTGCAGGAACGCAGCGGCTGCAGGATAGCCAATCTGCGTGCCGGTCCTCAGCATGCTGTAGACAAAGACATCGAGCGTGTATGTCACATCCTTGACAAGCGCCGCACCGTTCGGAAGCGCATAGAACATATCGAAATCCGACCCGAAGATCCGGCCCACCGCCAGGATTTGCAGCAGCACGATCACCGGGGTGAGTTGGGGCAGGGTGATGGAAGTAAACTGCTTCCACTTTCCCGCGCCATCCACGGCTGCGGCTTCATACAGTTCCCGAGGGATGCCGGTAATGGTCGCAAGGTAGATGATGGAGTTGTAGCCGGTATATTTCCACGCATTGGCGATGACGAAAATGAATGGCCAATAGATCTGTTCTTTATAGACCTCTATCGGCTGCAGCCCCATGCTCGACAAGAGATTGTTGGCAATGCCGTTCGCGCTGCCCACTGCGTAGACAACATAGGCGACCACGATCCACGAGATGAAATAGGGGAGGAAGAGGATCGAGTGATAGACCTTGGCCGCAAAGCGATTGGTCAGTTCAAAGATGACGACCGCCAAAGCGACCGAAAGCACCAGGCCCACAACCATGAAGAGCAGGTTGTACACCACCGTGTTGCGGACATACATCAGCGTGCTTTCGATGTTCGTGGGCAGGGTCAGATATCTGAAGTTTTCCAGCCCAACCCAGGGGCTTTGGATGAGGCTGTAGATGAACCTGTTTTGGATCCAAGCATCTGCAGGCGGCCTGGAAAGACGGTAGGTCTTGAAGGCCAAGATAATACCGGGCATGGGGAGGTACGAAAACAGAAACAGCCATATCGCGCCCGGCAAAACCATGAGCAGATACGACAGGTTGGTATATACCTTGTCGGTTCCCCAACGTTTCTTCGTACGCAGGGGCGACTGTGCTGAAGATACGACTCTTGATGACATAGCAGTATTTCCCATTTGAACCTGATCCGAACTAGTGGCCAGCCATGACAGAGAAAGTGGTAAAGCAGTGCGATGGACACGCGCTGCAAACGGCAGGCGCGCAGGAGACCCCAAGGCACTGTGAGCATATCGGCGGGTGTAGAAACGCCCCGGTGTGGTCAAAGACGCTGGTCATGCCGTTTGACGGAAGGTACGCGCACGCGAAGTGCGCTTTCGGTCCTAGATGGTGCAAATCGATACAATATCCATGCACTGCCGTAGCAGTTGCCAGTGGCACGCATGCTCGGGGTGATATGATGCAGACGAGCATGGTCTGAAAATAGCCAGTGGCGTATTGACTGCCACGGTTCGTAAGGTGAAGAGGGTGGCTCTGCGTGGTGGCCGCTGGCGTAGCGCCATCCGCAGAACCTGTTTCTCTGGGCAGTGGTGCGTTGTATCCCCATTGCCCAGTTGATATTGCGGCGCGAGTGGAGGTTGTGTCGAGAATGTCCACCTTGTACAATTCGCTGCCTGCGGACATACGAAGGTGGCATCAGCTAACCTTATCTGGCTAGGATGGGTTGCCCCAAAGCGTGGTTGGAGATGATTGGAGGGCATCGCGATGAGCGGCACTGGCCTGCGGGGTCCATTTGAAGCAGCGCACCCGCTTGGCACGAATACCCTCTTCACGCATCAAGCGCATGATGTGGTTATGCCCACCGCGGATGCCAGCTTGGTATAACAACGTCTGCTGAATCGTAGGACTGCCATCGCCTTGACGGCTCGCTTGATGCATCTGTTCCATCACCACTTCATCCCGCTGGCGACAATGCCCAGCGCCGAGCAGATGATTCGCACCGCATAGACTGGCTGTGCGCTTGCGCGAACTGGTATCTCAATTCGACGCCTGTCAGAATATATGCCTGAATTTTTGAGATGACAGATGTTACCTGCACACGCGCCGGGTCTTTCTGCAAGCGACGAATTTTTGTTTTAAGGGTCGTGACTGACGCCTCTGATTCACACAAGCGAGCCGTTTGTGTCTGGAACGCCTGGTCGTACTTTTGCACTTTTACCGGACACCCATCTGGGGGCTGATCACGCTCATTTAGGTGTCCACAAAAACCGGTCGATTTTGCTTTTAATTGGCTTAATGGTGGAATTTGATTTTTGCATGGAGTCCGCTATTTGTCAAACGGTCACCATTCGAGGGCAGCAGCCATCTCAGATCGGGCAAAAAGGGGATGAAAAACAAGCAAGCGCAAGCGTTAATCCCCAGACATGCTATACTACTCCCCAAGTCCGCGCTGGCTCCGGCGTGGGTTCCTGGACGATTGACATGAGGACAACGCTGGTATAGTCTGGTCTCTCCTATCCGATGACACGCTTGAACTGAGCATCCCAAACACGAAGTGGAGCAGATGCCGTGAAGGTCTTTATGGTGACAGATATGGAAGGGGTTGCCGGGGTTGTCTCCTTTACCCAACAGTCGTACGCTGACGGCAAATACTACGAGCAGGCGAAAAAACTGGAGACTGCCGAGGTCAATGCCGCGGTGGATGGGCTGCTGGATGCCGGGGTGACGGAGGTGCTTGTGTGGGATGGGCACGGCGCGGGGGGCATTTGCTTTGAAGACCTGCACCCTGCGGCCAAACTGCTGCATGGCCGCCCTTCGCCGCCCTGGTCGCGTTTCAACGAGGTCATTGCCCAATACGACGTGGTCGTCATGGTGGGCCAGCACGCTATGGCAGGGGTATTGACAGGCAACCAGAACCACACGCAGAGCAGCCGGACCGTTGACTATTACAAACTCAACGACAAGCCCATCGGCGAGATCGCACAGATTGCACTCTACTTTGGATCCTTTGGCATCCCTTTGATCTTCCTGAGCGGCGAACTGGACGCCTGCAAAGAGGTCGAAGCGCTGATCCCCGAGGTGACGACGGTGGCTGTCAAGCAGGGGCTAGGCCGCAGTTCTGCCATCTCCCTCTCTGCCCAGGAGGCGCGCCGCCGCATCCGCGAAGGGATTCACCAGGCCATCGAGAAGCAGCGCACCGATCCCATCGCGCCGCTGGTGTGGCCGGGGCCTTACGTGCTGGAAAAGCGCTATTTTCACACGGACACTGCCGACGCCGCGGCGAGCCAGCCTGGCGTCGAACGGGTGGACAGCCAGACCGTGCGCCTGCGCAGTGACAATATCCGCGATATCATTTACCGGTGATGATGCCGGTAATGAAGGAGGGGGCTCCCTATCAGCGGCGGATACAGGGATCGCGCTGCAATCCCCCTCACCCTCAGCCAGCACGTTGATGGCCAGGCCTGATCCGCGATCCCTCCCCTGTTGTGGCAAGCTTGGCAAAGCGGCTGCGCTCTTCTATGAGAGAGCGGGTAGCTTCTCGGATCGGATTCGCACCACAGAGCAACCTCACTCACGGCTGCGTCTGGATCGGCAGGGATTTCGTCCTGCCGACGTTCGACCGCGTCCAGGCGCGATCATCCACCAGCGTGAATCAGTAGACAAAGAGTGCAACCGATCCACCGGCGATCAATTTGCTGCCCGGCACCGAGAACGGCTATGGGCTACTGGGCCGGTACGGCACTGGTCTGCGGTGCGGCCACAAAGGCCAGGAGGGTAGCAGGACGTCCGTCGGTCACCAGCAGAAAGCCGTCAATCCCCGCATCACTTTGGAGGCGGGCAATGCCTTCCCAGTTGCGGCTCGTCTCATCCAGCAGTTGCAGTTGAAGGGGCGGTGACTCGGCCAGCGTGATGCCCTCCGGCGTGTACTCAAATTCGACCAGCCGCTCGACCCAGGAACGCATGCGATGCGTATCGCCCAGGCCGTAGCGGGTCGCCAGCGCATCCGGCCCCAACTGGGGGGCGTTGCGTACCGGGTAGTAGATATTGACAGCCCAGAAGCGGTTGGCCGCATCGAGAGCGGTCACATCGGTGATGCGGTAGTCAAGATGGGCCAAGCGGTGCGTGCCCAGCGGCTGCAGGGTGTCCGGCTGGAAGCGATGCGCTTTGGGCGCCAGGTTGACCAGCAGCCCGTTGCCTTCATAGAGGGTGATAACTTCCCCTCCGGCCACCAAGATCGCCTCGTCGGTCAGACCGGGCCAGCCGGATTGAGGGGTGATAGTGGCTACCTGCTGCGTCTCCAGCCGCAGTTCACTCAGGTCAGGCGCGATGACGCCTGCCACCAGATAGCCCATCATCTGATCCTCTACGTCGGCCTCAATCGTTAGAAACGCGCGATCGCCGGAGAATGCAATCGCTTCGAATCCCTCAAATCCATCGATGCGTGTGGGTAAGTCGTCGAGGATCAAAGGCAGCGGTTGCGGTGTCAGCGGCTCCTGTGATACCCCCTGCAGGAAATCGACAATGGCTTGCTTCTCCAGATAGAACAACTGGTTCTCAAAACGGTTGGGGTATTGCGGCAGCAGGATCAGAGCATCGCCATACCACGCCAGCCCTGAGAGTTCGGCCTGGCGACTCGCCAGCGGCCCCTGCAGCGGGATGACGGTGACGGGATGCTCCGCAGCCGGGGCAATGTGATCCTGGCTGGCTCCCGGCGTCACCGGCAGGGCACAAGCGCCAACGAGGATCGTACATAGCGCGATTATGAAGTAAAAGCTGCGAATGCGATTGGCTTTCTGGCTGGGGGGTGTCATCAAACTTGCTCCTGTGCGTCAATGCAGGGAATGTCAGGACGAAGCGAGGGCGAAATGGTGTACTCAGAAGGAAGCAGCATCTCACACTTGGATCGTGCCGTCGGGGAGCGTCGCCCCGCTCAGGGAGGCGGCCTGGGCCAATTGCTCCTGGGTGACGCGTGCAGCGGTGAGATCGGCTCCGCTCAAATCTGCCCCGGCGATGTCCGCACCGGTCAGGTCACAGCGGCGCAAATTGGCCTCCCGCAGGTTGGCATGGCGCAAGTTCGCTCCCCGCAAGTTCAGGTAGCTCAGGTCTGCAGCCGCCAGTTCTGCTTTGCGACGGCTCAGATACATCAGGTAAAGGCGTTGCCCCAGGTCGACGTGCGCCTTCATCATAGAAACATAGAGCCGATAGATCGCCCTCTGCATGCGGTTCCTCCTTGTTCCACCCCACAGACCGACCATGCCGCTATCTATATCAAAACTGCCTGAACTCTACCATAAACGGCCTGGCACGCGGAATGTTCTGCAAAGCGCATCACCGCGTCCAGATCGGCTATAGCGCGCCCATACCGCTGTAGTTATGATTCCGAAGCGGTGCTTTCAAGATTCTCAAGTTCTGGTAAGATAGTGACCGACCCCTGTTGCCTGAAGGATCGTGCCACATCGCTCACATCGCATCCAGGCGAACCCAAGTGACTCAATCAACCGGTAGCACAAGCGAACCACAGGAGAACGAGATGGAGAAGGTGCGCGTCTGCATCGTCGGCCTGGGCTGGACCGGGTCAAACCACTACGCCGGTTATGCCGCCATCCCCAACAAGGCGGAGGTGGTTGCCGTCGTCGCCCGCTCGGAGGAGGCGCAAGCTAAGGCCAGGGCGTGGGGAGTGCCCAAGATCTATGACGCCTTTGATGACGCCCTGGACGACGGCGACATCGATGCCTTTAGCATCTGTACCCCGCACTATCACCATGCCGAGATGATCCAGGCCGCGGCGGCGCGGGGCAAGCATGTGCTGGGGGAGACACCCGCCTGTATGACGCGTGAGGAATGTCGCGCGCTGCGCATCATACTGTACCAATATCCACACCTCAAGCTGGCGACCGGCCACATCTGCCGTTCCTGGCCAACCTTCGCCGAGACCAAGCGGCTGGTCGGCAGCGGCGCGGTGGGTCAGGTCTTCTATCTTTCGTCCAACTACACCCACAAATCCGACCCCAATGAGTACCGTAGCTCTGTGACCTGGGGGCGCAGCCCACGGGCACGCCTGAAGCTGGGCATCAGTTACCATTCGGTTGACCTGTTGCGCTGGATCGCCGGGGATGTCGAGGAGGTCTCCGGCGACTACAGCGACCATGCGCGCGTTGCGATCCTGCGTTTTCGGAACGGCGCGTTGGGCCACGTCTATCAGAGCGGGGCTGTGGTACAGCCCTACAGCCTGCCTTTATATGTGTATGGACTCGAAGGCAGCATCCACTGTTACTGGGAAGCGCAGCAGTTGAAAGGTTATCTGCATAAATCGGCGGAATGGAGCCCTGACCATCTGGCGGCTACCCCGCTGCACGGGCGCGGGTCGCCGGAGTGGGCATATGAGATGGAGGACTTTGTAGACAGCATCCGCCTGGACAGGCAGCCGGTCTGCCCGCTGGCAGAAGGCATCGCCACGGTCGAAACCTGTCTGGCCGTCGAGGAGGCCATGACCCACACCACCCGCGTGCGCGTCACACAGGCGTAGCGTCTACTTCCTGCCAGGCCCTGAGCAGGCAGCGCGCCGCTGCCGGTGCGAAACGAACCGTCTCGATTGCGCACAGTGGTTAGACCCTTCCCTACACCATAACACACATAGCCAACTAGATTGACCCAACCATGCGATTACACGACCAAGTTGCAATCGTTACAGGCGGAGGCCGCGGCATTGGCCGTGCCATTGCCAAAGCCTTTTCCGCCGAAGGCGCGGCGGTCGTCATTGCCGATCAGGACATCGAACGCGGCCATGCGACCTGCCAGGAGATTCAGGAGAGCGGGGGCGCAGCCCGCTTTATCGAGACGCAGGTGGCCAATCGTGCCAGCGTCGAAGCGATGGTGGAGGCCGCTGTGGCCGAGTACGGACGTATTGACATTCTGGTGAACAACGCCGCGATCCTGGGTGAAAACGGCCATCTCCTCGAAGTCAGCCAAGAGGTGTGGGACCGGGTGATCGGTGTCAACCAGACGGGGGTCTTTCTCTGCTCCCAGGCGGCAGGGCGGGTGATGGCCGCCGCGCGCCGGGGCAACATCATTAACATTTCGTCGGTCAACGGTACAGTGCCCCAACCGCGCTGCGTCGCCTATGGCGCGGCCAAAGCAGCCGTGGAATCGATGACGATCTTGTTGGCCGAAGACCTGGCCCCCTACGGGGTTCGCGTCAACTGCATTGCCCCTGGCCCGATCCAATCTCAGATGCCTGATGACGCGCCCCCGCGCGAGACCGAACGCGTCTTGTTGGGCCGGACCGGTCTGCCCCGCGAGATCGCCTCGGTTGCCGTCTTTTTGGCGTGCGACGAATCCAGTTATATCAACGGCCAGGTCATCCATGTCGACGGCGGCTTGCTGGTCAACGGCTATCTGCTCTATGGCGTAGATCGGCCCAAGGTCTAGACATGCAGGCGTCGCGCCAGTAAGCCTATCCCTATCCATGACAAAAGAGATACTACGAAAGAGATAACCAGCATGAAACAAGGCGCACGCGTGGGTCTCTACCTGGAACCGGAGACGATCGTTCGCAACCCGGGCTATCTGGAGGCATTGCACGACGGGATTGGGTTGGATTGGGTCATCCTCACCTTTACGGGGGAACTGCCGCCCGAAGTCTTGGCGCACAGCCCTTATGGCGGCGCGCCCCCATCCCCCGAACGCATTCGCCAACTGATTGCCTATCATCTGGATGGGCAGCCTTGCACCGATGACCTGGAGGTGGCGCTGCGCTCGGTGGGGCCACATGTGCCCGCCAGCACGCCGCAGAAAGATGCGACGATGCGGCAGGCCATTGCCATGTGCCACGCCGCCGGGCTGGATGTCTGGTTCCTGGCCGGTCTGTATACAGCATATGAAATGCTCATGTTTTGCCCCGGACGTGAGGAAAACAACCGCTGGTATGAGGCCTATTACACCCACCTGGCAACCGCCTACGGGGTACAGGGGATTGACATTACCCACGCACGCTTCCCCAAGACCAGCCTGCCGCGCGGCCTTTTCTTGTGCGCATGTGCCGAATGTGCGCGGGCGGCTGCCGAACTCGGGTATGATATGGAGGCGATGCGCGCCGATATTGCCGATGCGTTTGCACGCCTCAAGCGGCTGTCGCCCGCGCAGTTGACTACACTGGCGGCCAGCCCACTGGGGCCATTGGATGCGCTGCACTTTGTAGGCTTGCGGCCTGGGATGATGGATTGGTTCCGTTTTCGCGCCGACCTCATCGCCCGCAATGTGAAGCGGTTTCACACGGCAGTGCATGCCGCGGCAGGGCCGGACTTTATCTTCGGAGCCGACACCTACCCGGCCTCCCTCTCGCTCTTTGCCGGTCACGACCAGACGCGTTGGGGTGAGTTTTCCGACTTTGCCAGCCCGCTGCTCTCCCATGTAGACGCCTTCCCCATGCGCACCTGGGCCGCATGGGCAGACGCCTTCCAATGTTGGTTTCCACAACTGACCGAGGCGGAAGCGCTGCAGATTGCCTATCGCTTGGGGGGGTATGCCGAACTAAACCTGCCCACCACATACGCCGACTTTGCCCTGGGCGAGCCGGATTGTGAGTTCCGCCATATGCCATTGCGCGACATCGTGCGCATGGATATGGCAAAGGCCAAACTCTATCTGCCGCCCGATCTGCCCGCCTACCCGATCATCCAGGGGGGCGGCGCGCCGTGGGATTGGCCGCGCCCGATTGTGGACCAGTTGATGGCCGACGCGCTGGACCTGGGCTATGACGGCTATATCTTCCAGGGGACACGCGTGCTGTTGGATTTCCCGTTACAGTGATCTCGCGGCGACGATGTGACGAACGAGGATTCGCTTCAGTGGGTCACTGCTGCGGCGATCTGAGCCGCCCGGCAAAGAGGGTGTGACGTTCGCCCTCTACAACCAATTCGCCCACCACCTCGATCCCTGGAAAGGCCTCTTGATATTCGTGCACTGTGCGAAAGACCACATGGCCGGAATTGCTGTAGCGTCCTACCCGCGCTTCGGTGTTTTCACACAGCAGAATGCATGCGCCGGGCCGCAAAACCCGTTGCAACTCCCGCACCGTCAGTGGAAAGAGTTCGTCCGCCACATGCTGCAGCACCGTCGTGCTCCAGAGAACGTCAAACGCACCGGTCGCAAAGGGGAGTCGCGCCCCTGGTTCGATGATCTGCAGATCGATCTGGGGGGATGCAGCCCTGGCTGCGAGCTTGATAAGCGGGCGCGCAATATCAACGCCGGTCACGCGATACCCTTGGGCGGCTAACCGGATGCTAAAGCGGCCTGTCCCGCAGCCAAAATCGATCAGGTCTCGGCCAACATCGCCGCCGTGAGATGCAAGGTGGGGCCAAAGGCAGTTCCACAGCCTTTCTGTCTCCAGGCATAGTCTCTCGTCACTCCACCGGTAGTACCCGACGGCGCGAGCGCCCAAGCGCGCAGCGCGCGCCTCCCAGTCATGGCGAGCCTTGCGGCCAGCCGCACGCACCGCGGGCAGCGTCCGCACCGTCTCCAGGAGCGTGCAAACGCGATCCGCCCAGGTGTGGTTGCGCCAGGTGTGATCGGCGGCAAGGGCGCGCATGCGTGTGCGGGTGTCGTGGTCGTCGAGCAGTCCCCGCACAACATCCACACATTCGGCGGGCGTGGCGAAACGGGCCACCGCTTGAGGCGGGTAATGGTCGTCCATGCCAGGATAACGCTCTGCCACGACACAGGCCCCGGCCCCACAGGAATTGAACAGCCGGTTACTGGTGTAGTGAGGTGTGACGGCGCTGTAGGAGATGGAAATTACGACACGGGCGCGGCGGTTGACCGCAGCCGCCGCTTGACTCCAGACAGGCGGGTGGGTGCGCCATTCCCCATGACTCCAGCCGCGACCGTAGATATGGACACCCACATGCTGGGCAAGCTGGCGCAGGACGGGGACGCGGTTGCCGCCGAGTTGGCTGGCGTTGCCAAGAAAGACCACGTCGGGGCCTGTGTCCGCGGGAGGCAGATGGGCCGGTCGCCGCCCCGGACCCCGGTCGCCATCTACCTTTGCGCCGGGCATGAGCGTCAGCGCGGGTGCGCCGAGTGCAGGGAACCGTTGCTCCAGGTCGGACTCCGGCACGCAGAGCAGGTCGACAAGTTGGGAAACCGTCTGCATCCAGCCCTTGCGCGGCGCGCAGGCATCATGATGCCAGAGGATAATGGGCTGCCTGGTGAATTCTGCGATGGTTTCAAGAAAGGCGGCGGGCGCTTTGCTGACGAGGACAAACTCGTGCGGTCGGGCCAGGAGTTGCCGCAGCCGCTCTTTGTCCGACTCATAGTAGGCGATATCCACCTCGTAACCGTGCAGGCGCAGGGCATCGGCCCAGTATAATTCAGAAGGACGCCACCCGGCGCTGGCGCGGCGACAACCGATCACAGCGCGCGCTGGGGGT
>CAZYQJ010000096.1:0-11814 GCA_964649925.1 uncultured Litorilinea sp. | reverse complement strand
AATGAGCAAAACACTCTCTGCCCTAGACCTGGCCGCCACCGAAGAGCGCATCGCGGGCGGCACGACGCAGCGCCGCGGCAATGTGGTGATGGTGCGCGGCGAAGGCTGCTGGCTGTGGGACACCGAGGGGCGGCGCTATCTGGATTTGACCGCAGCCCAGGGGGTGGCGATGCTCGGTCACAGCCACCCCGCGCTGAGCGAGGCAATCGCGGCACAGGCGCACACGTTGATCTCCTGCCCTAACTTCTTTTATCAGGAGACGCGCGCCCGCTTTGTGGACAAACTGGCATCGGTGCTGCCCGGCCATCTCAATCACGTCTTTCTGGCCAACAGCGGGGCCGAGACGGTGGACGCCGCCATCAAGTTTGCACGGCTGGCGACGGGACGCACGGGGCTGGTGGCGACCATGCGCAGCTTTCACGGGCGTACGGTGGGCGCGGTCTCGCTGACGTGGGAACCGAAGTACCGCAAGCCCTTTGCGCCGCTGCTGGAGGTCACCCATGTGCCCTATAACAACCTGGAAAAGCTGGCCGATGCGGTGACGGATGAGACCGCCTGCGTGGTGCTGGAGGTGGTGCAGGGCGAAGGCGGGGTGAATGTGGGCGACGCGGCCTTTTTGCAGGGCGCGCAGCAGCTTTGCCGCGAGCGGGGCGCGCTGCTGGTCATTGATGAGATCCAGACCGGCTTTGGACGCACAGGCCGCTGGTTTGGCTTTGAACATGTCGGCCTAGAACCGGATATCATCTGTCTGGCGAAGGGGCTGGGGGCCGGGTTCCCGATGGGGGCCATTGCCTACACCGACCAGGTACACGCCGCGCTCTATCCGGGCGCGCATGGCACGACCTTTGGCGGCAACCCGCTGGCCTGCGCCGCAGGGCTGGCCGCGATCCAGGCCTACCAGGAGGGACGGCTGATCGAACAGGCGGCGGACCGCGGGCGTTACCTCTTTGAGCGGCTCCACGCCACGCTGCTGGACCGCATGATCGTGCGCGAGATCCGCGGGCTGGGGCTGATGGTGGGCATTGAACTGCGCGAGAAGGCGGGCCGCTACCTCAGGGCGTTGATGGAAGACCACGGGGTATTGGCGCTGCCCGCGGGCAGCAATGTGCTGCGCCTGCTGCCGCCGCTGATCATCTCCGAAGAGGAGATTGAGGTCGGCGTACAGGCATTGGCCCGTGTCCTGCCGGAGTAGCGCGGCATGAATGAGCAGACGGTAACCCTGGCGCGTGAACAGGCGGTAGACCTGCTGCAAGGCTTGGTGGCGATCCCCAGCCTGTCGCACGACGAGGCGGCGGCGGCTTCCTGGCTGGTGGGCCAGATGCGGGCGCTGGGCTATGCCCGCGCCTATGTGGATGCGGCGGGCAACGCGGTGGGCGAGTTGGGACCGGCGGACGCACAGAAGGTCGTGGTGCTGCTCGGCCACATCGACACCGTGCCGGGCGACATTCCGGTGCGCGTCGAAACAACGGCGCAGGGGGATGCACTCTATGGCCGCGGGTCGGTAGACGCCAAGGGGCCGCTGGCGACCTTTGTTGCGGCGGCGGCGCGCGTGGGCCATGCCTGGGCCGCGGCGCAGGGGGTACGCGTCGTGGTGGTAGGCGCGGTGGAGGAGGAGGCCGCAACCAGCAAGGGCGCGCGCCATATCCGCCAGCAGTTTGACGGGGTGAACGCGCCCGTCCCTGCGGCCTGCATCATCGGCGAGCCGAGCGGGTGGTCACGCATTACGCTGGGCTATAAGGGGCGGCTGCTGGTGGAGATGGAGGCGCGCCAGCCGATGGCGCACACGGCAGGGCCGGATCGCGGGGTGGCGACGCTGGCCGTGGACCTCTGGAACTGGATCACGGCGCAGGCGGACACATACAACGCAGGCCGCACGCGCAGTTTTGACCAGTTGATGCCCAGTTTGCGCCAGGTCAACACGGCAACGACCGAGACCATGCAGGAGACGGTAGCGGCACAGATCGGGATTCGTCTGCCGCCGGACTTTGACGCGCTGGGCTTTGTGCGTGCGTTGGTGGCGTGGGCAGCGCAGCGGCTGGACGTGGAGGCCGCGCTGCTGGATGAACTGCCCGAAGCGCGCGATCGGGTGATCACGCTCGACGGGGATCCGGTCTCGCTGATGCTGCGCTTGCGCGGCTATGAACGTACCTGGCGCAGCCCGCGCGACCCGCTGCTGGTGCGGAGTTTCCTCGGTGCGCTGCGCACGGTCGCCCCGGAGACCAAACCCGGCTTTGTGGTCAAGACCGGCACGAGCGATATGAACGTGGTCGCGCCCGTGTGGGGCTGTCCCATCGTCGCCTATGGCCCCGGCGACAGCAGCCTGGACCACACCCCGCACGAACACCTGCTGCTGGACGAATACTGGCAGGCGATCCTGGTGCTGGAAGAGACGCTGCGGACCCTGCTGGCCGCGCTGCACCGCGCCTAGCCCCAACACATCCCCTACCGGCGTGCCGCCGCGCTTCCATACAGGACATTTGCCCGTTGACAGGCCCGGCGGCGCGGCGGATAATAGAATCACCTGCGTAATCATCCAACCCTCATCTGCAAGCCTGCTATCATGGCGGCGGTTGTGCCTGCCGTTTTTTTGCTGCCCTAGCCGTACCCATCCACCCCGAAAGGATGCCCCTCATGAATCGACAGCCCCCTGAAAAGATCAGGCTGGTGGCGCTGCTTGCATTGAGCGTGTTGTTGCTGCCAATGATAATGTGTACCCGACCTTCCAAGGTAGGTCTGGTATGTCGAGATTGGGGTGGACACATGGAAAGCCGTCCGCTGCTAGATGGCAGCAGCGGGACAGTGGCGGCTTGCGTGTTTGAGGGTGGTACAGAATGCTATGGGTGGCAGTTTTATGATGGGACGTGCACACCGCCCGGAGCTGATGCGCCGGTCCGCCTCACCCCAGAGTGGGTGCCGCCCGCCGACTACAATCCAATGATGGCACCCTATTTCGGGTACTTCTCCCCCCCTCCATCGCTGGACGAGTTAGTGGGTCAAGCCGCGCTAATCTTCATCGGCGAGGTAGGGCCAGTCGAGCAGTATCTAGAGGTGATTGGCTATAATCAGGAAACCGGGCAACTTCAGTTACCCGATATTGATGCGGACGGCAGGCGCAGGGAGGGCACGCCGGTAACAGACTTTCGTCTCTATGTTGACGATGTGATTCGCGATGATGGGGCCATTGCCGCTGGAAAACCGATCATTCTGCGGGTGAATGGGCACATTACAAGGGATGTGAAACAGCCGTCGCAAGCGGGTGAATACCCCGTGACCTATACCGGTGACCGCTATCTTTTCGTGCTCACGCCCTTTCCCGACGGGGAAACTTATGGCTTCCTCTATGGCCCTTGGAGCCGGTTGATCGTTGACGGGGAGATCCTGCGTACGAGTCGAGGTAAACAGCAGCCACTTCAGTTTGCGGGTGAGAGCGCACCGCTCACCCTAGACGAATTGATCCGCTACGCAGAAACCAGCACGCCACCAGTTTTCAAAGCGCCAACCGCGGTTGCTCTGTCGCCCGGCTTCGGTCTTGAGCCAGCGCCGCCGCCCCAGTCACTTGATGAGCTAGTCAGCAAATCCTCACTGATCGTGTTCGCCACGGTAGGGGATGTCGTGCGTTACTTTGAATTTGATGGATATCGCGGGGATGGTGTACTTCAGGGGCTTAACGATTTTGGCACTCGACTTTCCGGTAAGCCTATGTCTGAGTTTTCGGCAACGGACTTCTACCTTTTGGTTGACAGGGTGATTCGTGATGATGGGCGAGTCACTTGGGGCAAGTCCATCGTTTTGCGTATGCCCGGTCACAGCACGATGACGGCGAAGCTTGAGACTGAGGCAAGCGAGTACCCGGCTAGCTATACGCACGACTACCATCTGTTCCTGCTAACAGCCAATCCGGATGGCTACAGCTATGGTCTCTACTATGGGCCGTGGAGTCGGTTGACTGTCGATGGGAATATTTTGCGTGTCAGCAACGGCGCGCAGCAGCCCCTTCAATTCGAGGGCACGGATCAGCCCGTTACGTTGGACGAGTTTGTCCAGTTTGTAGAGTCGTTGTCAGAGAGAGATTTCCCGACACCCATTCCGAATGCCGGCACCAGTCCGCTGGCAACGCCGGATGCGCCTGTCAGCCCGCTGGCAGTACCGGACACGTAGAGATCACCCTGCCGACGGCTATCTTCGCGGGACCGCCGCAGTCTTTGGATGAGTGGGTGAGCGATGCCCCATTGATCGTACTGGATGAGGAATTCATTGAGTTTGTAGAGTGTTGGTAGCGTGTTGTTTCTGTAAAAGATGAAGTGACCACCCAGGCCCAACGGGAATGACCCCGGGCCTGGGTTTTTGTTTCCCCGAAAGTTTCCCCATTTTCCCAAGTTCGTCAGAAATTTGGCGTAACTGCCCGTATCTGTCGCACAACCTTTCCGTCTTGATAGTTGTAACCCTGCAGGGAGCGGTGCGAAGTGTCGTTGTCCGGCGATGCTTCCCAGGTAGGCTCCCAACACCCGCATGTGGTTTTTGTGATGACAATCGAAGATCGCTTCTGCCTGGCTGGCTGTGTGCCCGCTGGGCAGCAGGAGATCGGCGTGATGATTTTGGCCTCTTAGCACAGCGCAGATGGCCCGGCTTGAGTGATGATAGGTGGTTGGTTCTTTGTAGGCGCAGTGTCCGGCTGCTGACAGAGCAGACTGCGCTGACCCGTCTGTTGAACTGGATGGATGTCGACAAGGAGGTATCCTCATATGCGGGAGCAGATACGCCCACAACTGGATCGCCTATTGCGCGATCTGCAGCGGCGGCTGCGCCAGGCGTCTCCACGGCAGCGCAAGCGCTGGAGCGCGGCGTTGGCCTTGATCGTGGTTGGGGTGGTGACGCTGGTCGCCGCCTGGCCGCGCATCACCAATGCGTCTGAAGAGAATGTGTTTGCGAACGGTGGGTTTGAACAGGGCTTTGTGCATGTGCCGGGCTGCGGCATCGTGGGCAGCCAGTGGAACTGCTTTACCAATGGCGGCGCGGCCAACTATGGCTTCTATGACGACAGTTGGGAACTGGTCGTGGCCGAGGGCAAGCACAGCCAACTGATCGAGATCAACACGAAGGAGATGGCCGCGGGCGACAATGACCGCTATGCAGGCATCTCCCAGACGGTGCGCGTGGTGCCGGGTAAGCCCTATCGCTTCTCCATGCGCGGCATGATCCGCACGACCAACCAGGAAGGCGACCCCTGGCGCTACAGCGTGCAGGTGGGGACGCTGGATCGCCCCAACGGCGACTGGAGCGACGTAACCAACTGGGTGGACGTGGGA
This sequence comes from uncultured Litorilinea sp., assembly GCA_964649925.1. Classification (GTDB taxonomy): domain Bacteria; phylum Chloroflexota; class Anaerolineae; order Caldilineales; family Caldilineaceae; genus QEUY01. Next base: position 6,508 of record CAZYQJ010000096.1, on the reverse strand, counting down.
TGGAACACCTATTTTGAGCGTACCCAGCCGGGCGGTTTTAGCGATTTTCAGACGGTGCTTGTGCCGGAAAGCGAAGTCATCACTGTTTTTATTCGCGTGTGGAAGAAGTGGGGCGTGGCCTATGAGGAACTCGACGTCAACCTGGACGCGATTTCATTGGTCGGCCCGTCCCCGCGGCGTCATGAAGACATGCCCAAAAAAGGCGGTATCGGCGGCCCGGTGCAGGGTGGCCCGGTGCAGCCTGGCCCCGCTCAGCACGGACCATCACAGCCGCAGGGCTGGCAGGATCAGCCCCGCTGGGATCAGCCTTTGGTCTGCAACAGCCAGGATTTGATCTACAACGGCAGCTTTGAGCAGGGGTTCAAGGACACGCCGTTGGGCGATGTCGGCCGCGGCTGGGGGGCCTTTACCAATGGCGGCGCGGCGGCGTACGGCTTCTATGACGAGCAGTGGTCGCCGGTGGTGGCGGACGGCAAGCACGGGCAGTTGATCGAGATCAATTCGAGGTCAATCTATCCGACCGATGCCGACCGTTACGCGGGCATTTATCAGCGGCTTGAGGGGCTGCATCCGGGCGCTACCTACGAATTGACATTGCGCGGGCTGCTGCGTGGCGAGGGCAATGAGGACGACCCTTACCGCTTTGCCGCCCAGTGGGGCATCGGCATGAACCCCGACTGGACGCAGGTAGACGAGTGGACGGAGATCGACCTGGGCGTGATCTATGACCGCACCGAACCGGGCAGCATGGCGACCTACACCGTGCGTTTCGAGGCTCCGGGCCCGCATGCTGTCCTCTTTATTCGCGGCTGGAAGAAGTGGGCCATCACCAACGTGGAGATGGATTTGAACCTGGACGCGATCAGTGTGCGCGCCTGCGCTCCGGCAGGGACCGGCGGGCCGGAGAAGGGCGGGCCTGACCAAACCGGGCCGGATCGGGGCGGCGCGAACTGCCTCTACGTGGTCAAGCCGGGCGACAGCCTGGGCGCGATTGCGGATCGGTTTGGCGTGGGCATGAGCGAGATCATGCGCACCAATGGGGTGAGCGATGCCGACCTGATCTATGTGGAGCAGAAATTCGAGATCCCCGGCTGCGGCCAGGGCGGCCCATCGGCGGGCCCCATGCCCGACTCAAAGCCGGTCGATCGCCCCATGGAGGATGGCCCCAAGGGGGGTGGACGCCCCAGCGAGGGTCGCCCCGACGAGGGTGAATCCAAGGGAGGCCGCCCGATGGACGAGGACCGGCGTCCCGGCGCAGAGCAGAACTCGCGGACCTATACGGTGCAGGAGGGTGATATGCTGGGCATGATCGCCGAACGCTTTGACGTCAACGCGTATGACCTGGCCGTCGCCAACGGCATTGACACCATGAACATGATCTATGTGGGTCAGGTCTTGCGCATTCCAACCCGTGCTAACTAACCACCTAAGCTCCTTCCTTTGATGGCAGAGGGGGTGGGTCCATCCGGACCCACCCCCTCTGTTTTTTGGGTGATTTCCCGCCATGCGGTTGAGGAATGGCAGCGATGTCAGGCTGCAAGCCTGACCTACAAGATCGACGTGAAATGTAGGTCGGGGATGTTGCCCGACGCAGTATCAGGGCCGGGCGCGCCGAGCATGAAAGGGGACCGGCACATTGCAATGCGCTGGTCCCCTTTTGATTGCGGCAATGTGGTGGGAACTGGCTATTCCAGCGGGCTGAGCCAGCGGTCGGTGCCGTCGCCGTCGGCGGCCCACCCTTCGACGGATCCGTCATCCGACCGGATTTGATACCAGGTGAAGCCGTTGGCCTGCTGCGGCCCGGCCAATACGCTGAATTCCTGACCAGAGTCGACCCGTGTGACCACCGCGGCATTCGTGCCGGGTTGGGATCGTATGGTCAACTGGCCGCCTGCAGCCATCGTCACGCGGACGCGATCCCCGACCTGCGGCGCGCGGTTGGCGGGCTGCGGGTCACCCACGCTTGGGCTGATCCATTGGGTTTCGCCATCCCCTTCTGCTGCCCAGCCGACGTTGCCCTGCCCGTCGTCAATCTGCCACCAGACGAAGTTATCGCTGTTGACCGGCCCATCCAATACCGTGACCAGAATACCGGTACCGAATTGGCCCAAGAGCGCGCCATTGGTGCTGGGCTGGTCGCGATAGTTGAGACCGGCGGGCGCGGTCACCCGTGCCTGCGCGCCGGAGGCCAGCCCGGTGGCGGAGGCCACGGTCGGGGTGAGGGTGGCGGTCGCTTCTGGCGTGGGCGTTTCAGTCGCCGGTGGCGGCACAGGGGTGGGCATGGTGTCGACTAAGGGGGCTGCGCCCGTCATTTCCGTTGCCGTGGGGCTGAGTTCCGGGGGAGGCGTAGGCGTGGGGGTGGGGCGAGGGGCAAAGCTGCCGCAGGCAATTGTCGGCGCCAACCAGATCAGCGACGCAGCCAGAAGCGCGCCGAGTCGCCGTCGGGATGCGTGCCATGCACGGTTTGATGAATTCATCATTGCCTCTGTCTTGCTGCCCGATTAGGTTGCTCGTCCACTGGGAGACCGGAGATCCGCAGGTCTATGCCGTCCATGCTGCCCGGGCAAGCGCTGCTACAGCGCAACGGCCCTCAGCCAATTGATATGGCTCAGGGACGTGAGTTTCTTCATGATCTCTGGCGGCGTCGGTTCATCCGTCCCCAGCACCATGATGGCGTCGGTGCGCGGCCCTTCGCGCCCGACGTGCATAAAGCTGATGTTGATGTCGGCCTCGCCCAGCACGGTGCCAACTTTGCCGATGATGCCAGGCCGGTCACGGTGGGATGAGAGCAGGAGGTAGCCCGATGCGGGAAAATCAACCCATTGGTCGTTGATGCCCACGATGTACGGTTCACCTTGCAGCACGCTGCCGCTGACGGTGAATGTTTCGGTGGCGCTTGTCACACGCAGCGTCAACATGTGGTCGTAGCGCGCCTGGTGTTGGTGGTACTTGCGCTCCACCAACTGGATACCGCGGCGCTCGGCCAACAGGATGGCGTTGACCAGGTTGACACGGATATGGACGACATCACTCAACAGCCCTTTGATGGCAGCGGCGTTGATATAGGCCAGGTCGAAATCGGCCAGCGTGCCGTAGGCAGAGACCTCGATGTTGCCGATGCCGCCTTTGCCGCCCAGTTGCTGCAAAAAGCGCCCCATCCGTTCGGCCAGGTCGATGTAGGGGATCAAGAAGTCCAGGTCGGTTGGTGGGATGATGGGAGCGTTGACGGCGTAACGGGCAGGCCGATCGTTGAGTACGTCGATCACCTGGAGCGCCACATCTTCGGCGACCTGCTCTTGCGCCTCAATGGTGCTGCCGCCCAGGTGGGGGGTCAACACGATCTTGAGGTTGCGGCGCAGCGGGCTGTCGTCGGGCAGGGGTTCCTTGGTAAAGACATCGAGCGCCGCGCCCGCGATGCGCCCCGACTCGACGGCCTCCACTAGGGCCGCTTCGTTGACCACGCCGCCGCGCGCCACGTTCAGGACGCGCACCGTCGGTTTCATCAACTCGAACTGGGGCCTGTCAATCAGGTTGGTGGTCTGGGGCGTCAGCGGAACATGCACCGTGATAAAGTCGGACTGCGCCAACAGCGTATCCAGCGGGACCAACCGGACACCGCGCTGCATGGCAAAATCGGCGGTGACATAGGGGTCATGGGCAATCACGGTCATGCCCAGCCCCTGGGCGCGGCGGGCGACTTCTTGCGCCACCCGGCCCATGCCGATAGTCCCCAAGGTCTTGTTACGGATTTCGACACCCATGAACTGGCCGCGCTTCCACTGTCCGGCGCGGATATGGGCGTCCGCCTGGGGGACATGCCGGGCCACGGCAAAGAGCATGGCGATGGTATGTTCGGCGGCGGCGACGACGTTGCCGGTAGGCGCGTTGACGACGACGATGCCCGCTTGGGTGGCTGCGTCCACGTCAATGTTGTCCACGCCCACGCCCGCGCGGCCCACCACGCGCAGCTTTTTCCCGGCGCGGATGACGTCGGCGGTGACTTGAGTGCTGCTCCGGACCAGGAGCGCGTCATATTCAGGGATGACTTCGATCAACTGGTGGGGGGACAGGTCGGTGCGGACATCCACCCGCATACCGTTTGCTGCCCGCAGTGGGTTTAGCCCGGACTCCGACAGGGAGTCGCTGACAAGGACGCGATAGTCAAGACTCATGGTGTTGTTTGCGGAAGCTCATCATCGTGTGTTACATGGATTCCGGGGCGCGGACGCCGATCAGCCCGAGCACGCGCGCCAGGACGGCCTGGCAGGCGCGGCAGAGTAGCAACCGGGCCGCACTCAACTGCGGCTGATCCGGGTCCACGACCTTGCAGTCGCGATAGAAGGCATTGAAGGTGCGCGCCAGGTCAAGCGCGTAGTGGGTCAGGTTGTGGGGGGACAGCTTCTCCACAGCCAGTTCGATCTGTTCTTCCAACTCCAGCAGCTTGCGCAGCAGCGCCAGTTCGGAAGGGTGGGCCAAGAGGTGCAGACCTGCCGCGCTGGAACTCTCCGGCGTCTCCTCGATGTCAAAGCCTTCTTCGCGGGCGCGGGCCAGGATGGAGCAGATGCGGGCGTGGCTGTACTGCACATAGTAGACCGGGTTCTCGTTGCTCTGCTGTACGGCAAGATCCAGGTCGAACTCGATGGTGCTTTCCGGGCTGCGGGTCAGGAGGTTGAAGCGTACCGCATCCGCGCCCACTTCGTCCACCACGTCGTTGATGGTGACCAGGTTTCCGGCGCGCTTGCTCAGTTTGACCTCCTGGCCGTTGCGGAGCAACTTGACCAGGTCATACATCAGGATCACCAGCCGGTTGGGGTCCAGCCCAAAGGCCTGCATCATGGCCGCCATGCGCGGTGCATGCCCTTGATGATCCACAGCCCAGACGTTGATCACACGGTCAAACTTGCGGCGGATGAACTTGTCGTAATGATAGGCAATGTCCCCGGCAAAATAGGTAGGGATGCCATTGGATCGGACGACCACTTCATCCTTGTCGTTCTTGGGATAGCGTGAGGCTGCAAACCAGACGGCCCCATCGCGGCGGATCAACTCGCCGCGCTCGTCGAGATAGGACAACGCCTGCTCGACCAGACCTTCGTCGTAGAGGCTCTTTTCGCTGAACCAGTTATCAAACTCAACGCCGATGCGGCGCAGTTCGTCGGCAATCTCCGGCAGCACAATGGCGCGCACCAGGGGCTTGAGTTCTTCGACGGCAGCGCTGCGTTCCATATGCAGGAAGCGGTCACCATGTTCGTCGATGATGCGCCGCGCATAGCCAAAGACATACTCCCCTTGATAGCCGTCTTCGGGCAGGGGGACATCCTGGCCGAGCAATTGGGCGTAGCGGGCATAGACCGTTTCGGCGAAAAGCTGGAACTGCTTGCCGCCATCATTGACATAAAATTCACGCTGGACATCATAGCCTGCGGCGGTCAGCACGTTGGCAAGCGAATCGCCAAGCACGGCATTGCGTGCGCCGCCATAATGCACCGGCCCGACGGGGTTGGCGCTGACATACTCCACCTGCCAGCGCTGCCCTTCTCCGCGGCGGATCGAACCGACTTCCGGCCCGGCGGCGATCAAGGGCAGTACCTGTTCCTGGAGCCAGCTTTGCGCCAGCCAGAAGTTGATGAAGCCCGGCCCTGCCAATTCGACTTTGTCGACCATGCCGCCGGTGGGGAAGTGATCGACGATGGCTTCCGCGATCTGGCGCGGGTTGGATTTACCGCCGCCGCTTTTGCGGATGGCTGCCGCCGCGACCATCGCCACGTTGCTGCTGTAGTCGCCGTGGTCGGCCTGTTTGGGGCGGGAGATCTCCATGGCGCCCAGATCAAAGGTGGGCAAACTGCCGTCTGCCTGGGCCGCGGCGATGGCAGATTGCAGCAGGCTGCGAATCGAGTCTTTTACCATAGTATGCTTATGCCTGTGATGTCCCTACACGGGCTCCTGATTATACCAGTCCGGCCCCGCTTCGACATCCACCTTGAGCGGTACCTGGAGCGGATAGGCGTTTTCCATGACCTCGCATACCAGGGCAGTCACCTCTGCCAGTTCCGCTTTGGGTACCTCCAGCACAAGTTCATCATGCACCTGGAGCAGCATGCGCGCCTGGTAGTCGCTTTGCTGCAATCGCTCGTACAACTGGTTCATGGCGATCTTCATGATGTCGGCGGCTGTACCCTGGATGGGGGCGTTGATGGCGGCGCGTTCGACCGCTTGACGCTGGTTGAAAGGCAGCCGCGGGTTGAGCAGTTCCGGGAAGAAGCGTTTGCGCCCCAGCAGGGTTTCGACATAGCCCGCACTGTTGGCCTGGGCGAGCGTGTCTGTGATATAGGTGCGGATGCGCGGGTAGGTAGCGAAGTACTGCTCTAGGAACTGGCGCGCTTCCTGGCGGCTCATTTCAGTGCGGCTGCTCAGGCCGAATTCGCTCACCCCATAGATCGTGGCGAAGTTGATGGTCTTGGCGAGGCTGCGCTGGGTGCGATCCACCGCTTCGATTGGCACATGGAAT
>CAZYQJ010000095.1:0-11936 GCA_964649925.1 uncultured Litorilinea sp. | reverse complement strand
CCTGCTCGACCCGGATGGCGTCTCCGACACCTACTGGCGGCTGCAGACCTGGGCCGCCGCACAGGGCGACCGCGGCTTGATGCTCATGGCCCACAGCCGCTTCACCTCAATGCTCACCTTGCTGGGCCGCCAGCGCGAAAGCAACCAACTGCTGGGCGAACTGGTCGAAGCCCTGGCGCAGACCGAGGGCAGCGGCGACCAATCACACGTCATGGCCGACCTGCTGGCGCGCCGCCGCCTGATCTATGGCGAAGACGACCCCGCGCCGGATGACGAGTGGGCGCTCTACACCCCCCCACCCCCTGCCGTGCCGGACCCGGTGCAAGACCTACTCCGGGTGTTGGACCCCGTCTATGCTGTACTGCCGCTCTTTGACTACGGCTGGACGCTGCTGGTGCAGGGGCAACTGGGTGAAGCGACCCACTGTCTCAATGCCGTGGTGGACCTGGCGAACGAAACCGCCCAGCCCTCGTTCGCCAGCACCGCCTATCACCAACTGGCTGTGACCGCGCGCATGATGGGCGATCTTGAACAGAGCCAGGCGTTGAATGACCGCAGCATCGCCATCAACCGCGAAGTCCCCGGCGCGGCGGGCGAACTGGCCAGCATGTGGCCGCGCATCGCCAGCGCATTTCTCTCGCTGCAAGCCGGACGGCTGGACGAGGCGGAACGACGGCTGCGCCGCGTCGTCACCTTCCTGGATGGGCGCAACGCCTTCCACAACTACCGCCACAGCGCCAATATCGGCCTGGGGTTGGTGGCGCTCGCCCGCGGCCAGAGCGCCGAAGCCCATGCGCTGTTGGAAACCGCCGTCCAAGACTCGATCAACTTCTATCCCTATACGCACGTACGCGCCTTGCTGGGCCTGGCACGTATCGCCTATCTGCGCGGCGACCCCACCCACAGCGCCGCACTCCTGCGCCGCGCCCTACGCTTCGCCGGAAGACGCAGCCTGCTCGAAGAGTACACCGAGACGGTGCTGGAGATCGCGCAGTTGCGACCCGCGGGCGCACCCCTGGTCGACCTGATCCAGTCTGTGTTGAATTATGTAGAGGCCATTGGGCTGGATGCCTCGGTGGACGTGCTGCACTACACCCTGGCGCAAAGCCTGCAGCGTCCCGCGCCCATCGACGAGTCATAGACGGGCTGCACCCACACCCCAAAACGCGTCCGGACGCTCACCACATGTGGCGAGCGTCCGGCTTGCAGGTTCGCAACCAGTGATGTCAAATTATCGGAGGATCCCCTACCGGCGGATCGATTCCCACTCCACGCTGATCTGGGCGTCCTCGGCTTCCTCGTAATATTCCACAACCAGTTTGTGCCCACCTTCGTGAAGGAAGATCTCCCCCTTGTACTCGGTGGCGGGCTGGATCTTCCAGCCGTCGATGATCAACTGGTCATCCACATAGACCCGCACCCCGTCATCTGCCACCGCAGTGAACCGGTACCACCCGCTGCGGAAGTGCTCGATCTTTTCCCAACGGATGCTAAAGCGGTCTTCGGTGATGCCGTTGAAGGGGCTTCCCGTGTACCAGTTAAAGCGGATCTCTTTGTCCTTGCGCTCCTCGACAAATTCGGAGAAGTATTTGTCCTTGAAATACTGCCCTGTCCAGTATTCATCGCTGTGCACCGGACGCTTCGGGCCGTCGTCCTTGGGCGGTCCATCAGGACGCTGCGGCCCATCCTTGGGACCCTCTTTGGGCCCGTCTTTCGGAGGACCATCAGGTCGTTGTGGCCCATCCTTGGGGCCCTCTTTCGGGACGTCCGCAGGCCGCTGCGGCTGGACGACCGGCTTCTGCGGCTCGACCGGCTTGGCGGCAGGGCGCGGCGGCTCCACCACAGGCTTTGAAGGGCCGGGGATACACAAGTGCTGCCCCACAAAGACATCGTTCAGATCATAGATGCCATTGGCGCGCGCCAGTGTGTAGACATCCAACCCATACGCCAGCGCAATGCCGGAGAGGGTTTCGCTGCGGCGTACCACATGGGTATCGGCGCACTGCGGGCCGCCCGTCCCTGGGCTGCCAGTGCCCGGCTTGCCCGTATGCGCTTCCGGAATCACCAGGTCTTGGCCCACGACGATCCGGTTGGGGTTGCGCAGGTTGTTGGCCTGCATCAATGCCTCAACCGTTACACCATAACGCATGGCAATGGCGGACAGCATGTCGCCAGGCCGCACGGTGTAGACCCGCACCCACTTTTCGCCGCCTGGCTCCGTCTGCGCCGGGGATGCCTGCACCGCCGTGGGCAGCAGCAGACCGATCAGCAGCCCCAACGTCAATGCGATGCGCGCCACTTGGTGCATCGCCAGACGAGATTTGCCCATAGAGTGCTCCTTTCCTTGCATGACCTCTATGCCTAGAGAACCCAGCCCAATGAAGATGGCAATGTAGAGACAACTAGACAGATGCGCCCGCGCGTCTGGGGCCGCATCGAAATTTCACCTTGCTACTATGCAAGGACGTTGCACTGTCCAAAAAGGTATGGGCAGCTTGTTGGGCTTGCGCAATCTGGGGCCAGACGGCCCCGATGACAGCTCCATTACAGCTCAAGGCTCTCGCCGCGCTGCGGCGTGGCTACCTGGCGCACGCCTGCCCGCTGCAGTTTGCTGGCAAGCACGTTCATCGGCCCTGGCTCGCCATGCACCAAGATCACCTGTTGCAGACGGCCAGGGTCAAAGCTCGCCGCCCACTCCAGCAGTTCATCCTGGTCGGCATGGGCGCTGTAGCCGTCAATTGAGGCGACATGGGCGCGCACATCATATTCCTCGCCAAAGATCCGCACGCGGCGCATCCCATCCTTGAGCTTGCGCCCCAGCGTATCCTGCGCCATAAAGCTGACCAGCAGGATCGTATTTTGGGCATATTCGATGTTGTTCTTGAGGTGGTGCAGGATGCGCCCGCTTTCTGCCATGCCGCTGGCACTGATGATCACCGCCGGGCCGGGCATGGCGTTGAGTTGCTTGCTGCGCCGCACCTCGCGCACATACTCCACGTTGGGGAAGTCAAAGGGGCTTCTGCGGTTATCCTCCAGCAGAAATTTGCGTACATCGTCGCGCCACGCTTCCGGGTGCATCCGAAAGACGTCGGTCGCGTTGACCGCCAGCGGGCTGTCCACAAAGACCGGCAGGTCGGGGATATCGCCGTCGGCGTCGAGTTGGTTGAGCGCATAGACGATCTCCTGGGTACGGCCTACGGCAAAGGCCGGGATGATTACCTTGCCCGAACGCCGCGACGTCTCGTTGACGACATCGCGCAGCGTGCGCCGCGCCCGGGCGCGATCTTCATGCTGCCTGTCGCCATAGGTGGATTCCATGATCACCACATCCACCTCGCGCGGCGGCTCCGGATCGTGCAGCAGCGAGCTGTTTTTCCGCCCAATATCGCCGCTGAACAGCACGCGCCAGGATTGGCCGCTGGTCCGCTCGTCGATCTCCAGCAAGACATGGGCCGCGCCCAAGATATGCCCGGCGTTGTAAAACGTGAGCGTCACACCGTCGCCAATCGGGACGGGCCGGTTCAGCCCGACGCTGATCATCTGGTCGAACGTGGCTTCGGCATCGGCGCGCGTGTAGATCGGGTCCAGCGGCGGCAGCTTTTCCTGGGCGCGCTTGCGGTTTACATACTCAACGTCCTTCTCTTGAATATAACCGCTGTCCATCAGCATATAGGTACTCAGGTTGCGCGTGGCCGCAGTACACCAGATATTGCCCGTAAACCCCTGTTTGACCAGGTTGGGCAGATTGCCCGAATGATCGATGTGGGCATGGCTCAACACCACCGCGTCAATTGAGGCCGCGTCAAACGGAAAGTTTAGATTCCGCCGGTAAGTTTCCTCGCGGCGGCCTTGGAACAGCCCGCATTCCAGCAGAATGCGCTGGCCGTTCACTTCGATCAGGTGCAGCGATCCGGTCACTTCTTGCGCCGCCCCGTGAAATGTCAATCGCATAATCTTCTCCAGGAGAATGATCTCCTTCATGATAGGCCAAACGGATAGCTTCCGATGGCAGGTTGCGCTGTTCGTCCCATTGTAGAAGATTCATCTGATTCACTCAACCTGTCTTGCTGCACATGACAAGTCGCGGCGTTCTGGGGTACACTTGGCGAAATTGAGCTTATTCAGGCCAGGCAGCGCGTGGCGTAATTTGTACGTCGCCGCCATGAAGCGGGCCTGTATACAAAGTGACACGATTATGACTCTGTCTGATCTACTTGCCATTGCGCGCGGGGATCGACCTGCTGCGGTGCTTTTGCAAAACGCGCGCATCGTCAACGTCTTTTCCGGTGAAATTGAAGAGGCCGACATCGCCCTGGCCGAGGACCGCATTGCCGGTGTTGGGGCCGGGTATCAGGCTGAAACCACCATAGACCTAAACGGAGCCTATGTCACGCCGGGGCTGATCGATGCCCATGTTCACATCGAAAGCAGCCTGTGTACCCCGCCTCACTTTGCGGCGGCTGTCCTCCCGCGCGGCGTGACCTGTGTGGTCGCCGACCCGCATGAGATCGCCAATGTCGCGGGCAAGGCAGGGGTGCGCTATATGCTCAACGCCAGCCGCGACCTGCCGCTGACGGTCGTCCTGATGGCGTCGTCCTGTGTCCCTGCGACCCATATGGAATCGACAGGGGCGACGTTGGGCACGGATGACCTGGCCGAGTTGCTGGCGGAAGGCGCCGTTCACGGCTTGGCGGAGGTGATGAACTATCCAGGGGTCGTGGCCGGGGATACCACCGTACTGGCAAAGCTGGCCGCCTTCCGTCGCCGCCCCATCGACGGGCACGCGCCAGGGCTGGCAGGCCACGAACTCAACGCCTATGTCGCCGCGGGCATCGGCAGCGAACATGAATGTACCACCGTGGAAGAAGCCGCCGAAAAGCTGGCCCGCGGCATGATGATCCTGATCCGAGAAGCCTCCAACGCCCGCAACCTCCACGCCCTGCTGCCGTTGATCACGCCGCAGAACGCGCGGCGTGTCTGTTTCTGCTCCGATGACCTCACCCCGATTGACCTGCAGAGCCAGGGCACAATCGACTATATGGTGCGAGAGGCCATCGCCTTTGGCATCTCGCCCATCGAAGCGATCCGCATGGCGACGATCAACGCCGCTGAGTGGTTCGGCCTGCATGACCGCGGCGGCATCGCGCCCGGACGCGTGGCCGATCTCCTGGTCGTGGACGACCTGCACGATTTCCGTCCGCGCCAGGTCTTTGGCCGCGGGCGGCTGGTGGCCGAGGATGGCAACCTGATCACAGCCCTGAATCCGCCGCGCGTGGCTGGGGATGGCGTACAGGGTTCGGTCAAGGTGGAGTGGTCTGCGGTCAACTTTCGCATCCGCGCACGCGGCACGCATGTACGTGCCATCGGCGTCCACAACAGCCAGTTGGTCACCGAAGAGCGGATCGTCGAAGCCCGTGTCGAGGATGGATTGGCTATGGCCGACCCGTCACGCGACCTGCTCAAGATCGCGGTGATTGAACGCCACCACAGCCGCGGATCGATGGGCCAGGGCTTTATCCAGGGCTTTGGCCTGCGCCGCGGGGCCATCGCGGGGACGATCGCCCACGACCACCACAACCTGATCGTGATCGGCGCAGATGACGATGAGATGCAGGCCGCGGCCCAAGTTGTGGCGGAGATGGGCGGCGGCCTGGTCGTGGTCGACGGGAGCCAGCCGCTGGCGAGGCTGGCACTGCCCATCGCCGGGTTGATGAGCGACCGCCCCTTTGCCGAAGTCGCCGCCGACTATGCCCGCCTGCTGGATGCTGCCCAAAGCCTGGGCTGCCCCCTCCATGACCCTTTCATGGCGATGAGCTTTATGGGGCTGGAGGTGATCCCGAAGCTCAAGCTCACCGACCAGGGGCTGGTGAATGTCGAGACGTTTGATTATGTTGATCTCTTTGTCTGAGATGCCGTGCTATACATACAGTCTAGACCTATTTCTGATCACCCACTCACCATATAAGGATCGCACGCCATGTTTGAACAATTTACTCCTGCGCCGCCCGATGCCATCCTGGGGCTGACAGAAGCCTTTAAGAAAGATCCCAACCCCAACAAGATCAATCTTGGCGTTGGCGTCTATAAGGACGAAGCGGGCAACACCCCCGTGCTGCGTTCCGTGCGCCAGGCGGAAGAGCGCATCCTCCACCAGGAAAAAACCAAGACCTATCTGCCCATCGAAGGCTCCCCGGCCTATGCTGCGGCCACCCAAGAACTGCTCTTTGGGGCCGACCATGAGGTCATCCAGAGCCAGCGCGCCGCCACAGCCCAGGCCCCCGGCGGAACCGGCGCGCTGCGGGTTGCCGCCGACCTGATCCGCAAGCTGATGCCGGGGACGCGTGTCTGGCTCAGCACCCCGACCTGGCCCAACCATCCCAGCGTCTTTCAGGCGGCAGGGCTAGAGATCGGCACATACCCCTATTTTGATGCAGCCGCCAACAGCGTGGCGTTTGACGACCTGCTGGCCGCGCTGCGCGAGATCCCGTCCGGCGATGCCGTGGTGCTGCACGCCTGCTGTCACAACCCCACCGGCGTGGACTTGAACGCCGAACAGTGGCGCGCTGTGGCCGATGTCGTCGCCGAGCGCGGGCTGCTCCCCATCCTCGATTTTGCCTACCAGGGCTTTTCGACCGGGCTGCGCGAGGATGCCATGGGGCTGCTGGAACTGGCGCGACCTGGCGTTGAATTGATGGTCGCCAACTCCTATTCCAAGAACTTCGGGCTGTATGCCGAGCGCGTGGGCGCGCTGACCGTCGTCGCCAAGGACGCGCAGGCCGCCGGCACCATGCTCAGCCATGTGAAACAGGTCATCCGCGCCAACTTCTCCAACCCGCCCGCACACGGCAGCGCCATCGTCACCACGATCCTGGGCGACCCTGCGCTGCGCCGCCAGTGGGAAGACGAGGTCGCGGAGATGCGCGACCGGATCAACACGATGCGCCATCTCTTTGTCGAAACGCTCAACGAAAAGGGTGTGGCGCGTGATTTTAGCTTTATCGCCCGGCAGCGCGGCATGTTCTCCTTCTCCGGGCTGAACCCGGAACAGGTCAAACGGCTGCGCGACGAATACGCCATCTACATTGTCGGCTCCGGACGCATCAGCGTGGCCGGAATGTCCACCCAAAGCATGGACTATCTCTGCTCGGCTATCGCCGATGTCCTGAACAACTAGCGCGGGTCGATGCGTTTACTTGCCCGTACTGACAATATCCACCACCGAACAAGAGGAACCTAGGAGATTGGGAATCGCGCGTATGAAGACTCTCTCCCAATTGATCGAAAGCGTCCCCGGATCCGTCACCACGTTGATGATGCAGAAGGGCCGCGAACTGGCCGCGGCGGGCTATGACGTCATCAACCTGGCCGGGGGCGAACCGGACTTCAACACCCCAGCCCACATCGTAGAAGCGGCGTTCAAGGCCATCCAGGCGGGCGACACGCACTATCCGCCCTCCTTCGGCACGCCTGCGCTGCTCGAAGCGATTGTCGCCAAACTCCAACGCGAGAACAATGTGCATCACATCACCCCGGCGCAGGTGTTGGTGACGCCGGGCGGCAAGTGGGCCCTCTATGTGACGCTGGCCGTCACCCTCAACCCGGGCGATGAGGTCTTGGTGCTGGACCCCTCCTGGGTGAGCTATGCGCCGATGGTGCAGTTGAACCGCGGCGTGCCAGTGCGTGTGCCGCTGCCCAGCCGCGACAACTTCGCTGTCAGCGAGGAACTGCTGCGCCGCTATGTCACCCCGCGCAGCAAGCTGATCATGGTCAACAGCCCCAACAACCCAACAGGGCGCGTCCTGACACGCAGCGAAATTGATGCCATCGTGAAAGTCGCCGTCGAACACGACCTATACGTCATGACCGACGAGATCTACGAGCACATCCTGTTTGACGGGGCAAAGCATATGAGCCTGGCCGCCGAGCCGGGTATGGCCGAACGCACGATCATCGTCAACGGCTTTAGCAAAGCCTACGCCATGACTGGCTGGCGGCTGGCCTGGCTGGCCGGTCCTGCGCCGGTGGTCAAGCTGGCGCGCACCTACCAGACGCAGAGCATTACCTCCGCTGCCAGCTTCACGATGGCCGCGGGGGTGGCCGCGCTCAACGGGCCGCAGGAGTGCGTCCATGAGATGACCGCGGCCTATGCACAGCGCCGCCGCTACATGCTCGACGCGCTAGAGGAGATTCCGGGCCTTGAATGCCCGCCCATCGAAGGCGCGTTCTATGTCTTCCCCAGGTTCACCGCAACGGATAAGAGCAGCCTGGAGATCGCCAACATCCTGCTGGAGCAGGCGCACATCGCCACCACGCCGGGCATTGCCTTTGGCGAGGCAGGCGAGGGACACGTACGGTTTAGCATTGCCACCCACATGCACGACCTGGAACGAACTGTTGAGCGGCTCGCCCAGCTTGTGCCCACGCTATAGCGGGGCTGACTTATGGAATGGTATCTCTATCCGCTGGCAATCCTGGCAGGCATTGTGGCAGGGGTGATCAACACGCTGGCAGGCAGTGGATCGTTGGTGACACTCCCCATGTTGGTCTTTTTGGGGCTGCCCTCCAACGTCGCCAACGCCACCAACCGGGTGGGCGTGGTGATCCAAAACGTGGTCGGCGTCCTCACCTTCCAGCGCAGCGGCACACTCAACCTGAGCAACAGCCTGTGGCTTGTCTTGGCCGCTGTGCCTGGCGGCGTGGCCGGGGCGTGGCTGGCGTCCAACCTGGGTCAAGCCGAGATGGATTTGATCATCGGCATCATCATGGTGGTGATGCTCTTTGTCATCCTCTTTGAACCGCAGCGGTGGCTGCGCCAACACTCAGAGGTGAGCGAAGGGCGGCCCAGCCTGTGGGCGCTGCTGCTCTTCGCCGCCATCGGCTTTTATGGCGGCTTTATCCAGGCCAGCGTAGGCATCTTGATCCTGGCAGCGATGGTGTTGGGAATGAACTACAGCCTGGCCCACGCCAACGCCATCAAGCTGATGATCGTCTTGGTTGTGACGATTGCGGCGCTGTTCGTCTTTATCAACCAGAACCTGATCCATTGGGGCTTTGGCCTCTTGATGGCCGTAGGGCAAAGCATTGGCGCCTGGGGCGCAGCGCGCTTCGCTACCAGTGCCAAGAATGCCAATCTCTGGACGAGACGCCTGCTGATCGCCGTCGTCCTCATCTCGATCTTGCAGTTCTTCGGCATCCTCGACCGCATTATTGCGCTGGTGAGTTAGGCAAGTAGGCAGTGGGCAGTAGGGAGTAAGGAACAGAGCATGGCCGGTCCCTCTTCTGCTCTGACGACTCCCTATTCCCTGCTCCCCACTCCCTCTCCGCCTACTGGCTGCTGACAGCCACCTCCGGCTTTCGGTTGCGGCGGATCAGCCAGCGCACGAAGAAATAAAGCACTACCAACGGGATGGCCGCCAGCACCAGCAGCGGCAGCAAGAACATCACCACCCAGATCGCCACATTGCCCAACCACTGCACCGCGGTGACCAGGGCACGCAATGCCTCGCGCATCACGGCTCCAGGCCGCCAGCCTTCCTCGACCACGGGCAGCGCAGCCGTATCCGGGCGCAGCGTCACCTCGATGGTCGAGAGGGAGATCAGGTTGTCCAGCATGTTTTTCTCGCCGCGTAACTGCTCGATCTGCCCGCGCACATCGCTCAGCGTGCGGTAGACAGCCATAATATCTTCGGCGGTCGAATTGGGCCGGGCGCGCACCTCAGCCAGCATCTCGCGCAACTCGTTTTCCGTTGCCTCCAGATTTCGCAATCGCGCATCCAGATCGGTATACTGGTCAGTCACATCTTGACGATCCAGGTTGCGGCTGGGCACATCTACTGCAAGCTCCGCCAGCGCATCCAGGATAGCGTCTAGTTGTTCCGCTGGGACGCGCAACGTCAACGTGCCTTGCAGCCGCTGAGCCGAATCGTAGCTACTTTTATAGAGATTGGTGGCAGACACATAGCCGCCCACCTCGTCCATGAGGGCGTGAATGGCCTCAACTGTTTCATTGGGGTCGGTCACAGTCAGATCAATATTGGCACGGGCGATGATCTTGCGGGCTGTCGCCGCCGCGTCGGTGGCCCCATCTTGCGCAACCGCTCCGGCAGCGGGCACCTCGGCGGCAGGTGCGGGGGCCGCCGACTCGGATGGTGACGCCGAAGCACAGGCAGCCAGCAGCCACACCATCACCAACCAAACCAAAACGATCCTCCAACGATGTTGACCCATGATACTTCTCCTTACTTTGACAGGCTGCTTTTGTACGTTGGTCGAGCCATCCATCCCGATGACTAAGAGGATCGGCTTGTACTCCGTAATCTGGCCGAATGGCTGAAAGTTCCAGACGAACAAAGGGAAAAATGAACACATCCATCTACTTAGAAGACGGAACAAACGGCCTAAATGCTCCCAAATCGCGAGCGATTGTGACGCCGGATAGTGGGATGCTACAATGGCCGCTATGACTCATATCATACCCCAAAACGTGCGCCGCCGCTTGATCGCCACATTATTTGCCAGCCAAAGCCTCTTTAGTGCGGGGCAGATCGTCACGTTTGCCGTGCTGCCCATCGTGGCGGTGCAGGTAGCGGGCAACAACGCGGCTGCAGGCATCCCGGCCACGGTAACGTTGTTGGGGCGCGCCGCCGCTGCCTATCCGGTCGGCTGGCTGATGGACAGGCTGGGACGGCGCTTTGGGCTGTCTACCGGCTTTCTGCTGGCCGCGAGCGGCTTGGTGCTGTCGGCCTTCGCGCTGGGCTGGGGCACATTCTGGGGCTTTCTGTTAGGAACCTTGCTGTCGGGCATGGGCCGCGGCGTCGGCGAGCAAGCGCGCTTTGCCGCCGCCGATGTAGAAATGCCGGACCGTCGCGCCAAAGCCATTGGGTTAATCGTCTTTGCCGGGACGGTCGGCGCGGTCGCCGGGCCGCTCCTGCTTTCCCCTTCGGAACAACTGGCGATCCGCTACGGGTTTGATCCGGCCACCGGCCCCTTCATCATCGGCGCGCTGCTGATCTATCTCGCCTTTATCCTCAACCTGGTCTTTTTGCGCCCCGACCCGATGCACATCGGCCGCGCCATCGAAGCCGAACTCCCCGGCTACACTGCGACCACAGGCCCAGGCAGACCGGTGCGCGAGATCTTCTCCGATTGGTCGGTGCGCCTTTCGCTGCTGGCAATGGTCATCGGGCAGTTGGTGATGACGACCATCATGGTCATCACCCCACTGTACATGGATAGAAGCGGCTACGGAACTGACGCCATTTCCTGGGTCTTTATGGCCCATACACTCGGTATGTTTGGGCTGGCAGGCGTCACCGGCTGGCTGATCGACCGCATCGGCCAGGCCACGATGATCGCCGCCGGGAGCGTGGTGCTGATCGCATCGGCGCTGCTGGCTCCCGTTGCGCCCAATGGCCCCATGCTGGCGTTAGCATTGTTTCTATTGGGCCTGGGCTGGAGTTTTTGTTTTATCGCCGGGTCGTCGCTGCTTGCCAATGCGCTTCAGCCCCAAGAGCGGGGCCGCGTGCAGGGGGCCAGTGAAACGCTGGTCTCGCTGGCGTCCGGCGCGGGCAGCCTCAGCACCGGCGCGCTCTTTGCCACCGGCGGCATGATGGGAACCAGCATGGGCGGGCTGGCATTTGCCCTCTTGCTTTTAGCGGCGACCCTCTGGATTTCTCGCTTCCGGGTGAAGCCCATCCCAGCCACCGGAGATTGACACCATGAACCGCGACGAACTGTGCGCCTACCTGCTCGCCAAACCCTTTGCCGTCGAGGAACATCCCTTTGGCCCCGGCACAGCGGTCTATAAGGTGGCAGGCAAGATGTTTGCGCTCGTCCCCGACGACGGGCCGCTCAGCGTCAGCCTCAAATGCGACCCCTTCCTGGCGACGCTGTGGCGTGAAAACCATCCATCTGTGATCCCCGGCTATCACCTCAAC
>CAZYQJ010000094.1:0-12001 GCA_964649925.1 uncultured Litorilinea sp. | reverse complement strand
GACGAGGATCGCGCCTTTCTCAAGAAGCAGGGATGGCAAGCGGACGAAGACTGCGGAGAATAAACGAATAAGTGCCGATTGCTGTGCGCTGCCGCCTACTTCTTGTGTGATTCGAACCTGTTGTTCAGACTTTCACATGCCAGATGGGTTCATTATAGACCCCAATGCTGCGCGCACAAAATCGCCAATGGGTGCATGGATGGCTGCTAGAACCGATGGGCTGCTTGTGTGTTTGGCAATTTGGCAGGGCAAATGCAGCTATGCTATACTCTGTGGGTTGTAATTCAACGAGATTTGAAATGAAATGGATAGACGCTGCCAAATGCAGTGGGTTGGATAAAGGAATGGTGACGTCATGACCAATGCTCTGATGGCTTCCCTGCAGCCGCAACTGAGTGAAGACCTCCCGGAGATTATGCCCGGTGATACCGTGCGTGTCCACCAGCGCATTACCGAGGGGCGCAACGAGCGTATTCAGGTTTTTCAGGGGGTGGTGATCGCCATGCGTGGCGGCAAGACCAGCGGCGCCACCTACACGGTACGGCGCACGGGCGCGCATGGGATCGGCGTAGAACGAACCTTCCCGCTCTACAGCAAGAGCGTGGAGAAGGTCGAGGTACTGCGCAGGGCCAAGGTGCGCCGCGCCCAGCTTTACTATCTGCGTGAGCGGCAGGGCAAGGCTGCCCGTCTGCGCGAGCAGCGCTTTATCCGGTCATAACCCGGTTGAAATTAGACCGGCCAGCCCACTAGCCGCACCTGCCCGCAGGGATCGCCGCAGAGAATTTGCTGGTAGAAGAAAGCATCGGCCCGCGCCGGTGCTGTTCTGCTATGGAGGGGCCGCGATAAGTTTGTACGATGAACAACGCTGCGACTGCGCCGGACCTGGCGCATGAAATTGAGCTTTGGCAGGTAGGCTATCGCGCGGTGGCGGGCGTGGACGAGGCCGGGCGCGGCGCGCTGGCCGGGCCGGTGGTGGCTGCTGCCGTCATAGTGCCCTGCGATGCGCCGCTGGCAGGCGTGTGGGCGCAGGTGCGCGACAGCAAGCTGCTTCAACCCGCCGCGCGGGAACAACTGGCCGGACAGATTCAGTCGGCGGCGGCAGGGTGGGCGGTTGGCGTGGTGGCCGCACCCGTCATCGACCAGATCGGGATAGCCGCCGCTACACGCCGCGCCATGGCGCAGGCCATCGCCAGCCTGACCCCCGCTCCGGATGCGCTCTTGATCGACTGGGTGCGTCTGCCCCTGGTCAACCTGCCTCAACGCTGTCTGCCGAAGGCCGACGCGCGCATCGTATCGGTGGCTGCGGCCTCCATCCTGGCCAAGGTGACGCGTGACCGGCTGCTGGTCGCCGCCCATGACCGCTTCCCGGTCTATGGCTTTGCCGCACACAAGGGGTATGGCACGCGCGCCCATCTGGCGGCGCTGGCCGAATGCGGCCCCTGTGTGGAGCATCGTCGCTCCTTTGCCCCGGTCGCAGCAGCGCCCACGCTCTTCGATGCCTGCCCAGGCGATGCGCCATGAGCGCTGATGCACGCCGCGGGTTGGGACGTCGCGGCGAGGAGATGGCGGTACAGGCGTTGGAGGCCGCAGGCCTCAGCGTCATCGCCCGCAACTGGCGCTGCGCGACAGGCGAGATCGACATCGTCGCCCAGGAGGTCGCCCCGGATTACAGCCAGGGGGGAGATCCTGCGCCCTGGCTGGTGATTGTCGAAGTGCGCACGCGGCGCGGCACGACGTTTGGGTCGGCGCGGGCATCGGTGACGCCGCAAAAACAGGCGCGCCTGGCTGCGGTGGGCGCGGCCTATGTCCAGTCGGTGGGCTGGCAGGGGCCGTGGCGCATCGACGTGGTCGCCATCCAGATGGACCGCGCAGGCCGCGTGGAGTGTATTGAACACATTCGCCATGCCGTCACAGGCTGAGGAAGACGATGCACAGCGACACCCGCCCGCCAAACACGACGCTGCCTCCCCTAGTCGTGCTGTTGGGGCCTACGGCAGTCGGCAAAACCGAACTCAGCCTGCAACTGGCGGAACGCTTTCAGGGTGAGATTGTGGGCGCGGACAGCCGCCAAATCTACCAGGGGATGGACATTGGTACAGCGAAGCCCACCCCGGAAGAGCGGGCGCGCGTCCCCCACCATTTGATCGACCTTTTCCCGCCGGATCAGAACTTTAGCCTGGCCGAATACCAACAGTTGGCCTATGCCGCCATTGACGCCATCCACGCGCAGGGGCGTGTCCCCTTCTTGGTCGGGGGAACGGCGCTCTATGTGCGGGCCGTGGTGGAGGGGCTGCGCATTCCCGAAGTGCCTCCCGACCCTGCCCTGCGCGCCGCGTTGGAAACCGTGCTGGCCGAACAGGGCCGGGAAGAACTCTTTCGACGGCTGGCGGAACGCGACCCGGCAACTGCCGCCGTCATTGACCCGCAGAACCCGCGGCGGCTGCTGCGCGCCCTGGAGATTGTCCTGCTGACCGGTCGATCCAAGGTGGAGTTAGAAGGGGCCGACCCGCCGCCCTACGCCATCTTGCAGATCGGACTGACGCGCCCGCGGCCCGCGCTCTATGCGCGCATCGACCGTCGCGTGGAGCAGATGGTGGAGGCCGGATGGGTGGGGGAGACGGCGCGCCTGATCGACCAGGGCTATGCGCCGACGCTGCCTGCCATGACCAGCTTGGGCTATCGCGAGATCGCGGCCTATCTGCGCGGCGAAATGGACCTGGAGGCCGCCGTGGCGCGCATCCAGGTGGAGACACACCGTTATGTGCGCCATCAGATGACCTGGTTTCGCCGGATGCGCGGCATCACCTGGTTTGACCTGGAAACGCCCCATGTGGAGACAGCGGTCTTTGACACGGTGGCTCGATTCCTGGCGGACCTACAACACGATGGAGCCGATGGATGCGACTAGAAAACAAAGTGGCGTTGATCACCGGCGGCGGTGGGGGGATCGGTCGTGCCAGCGCGCTGCGCTTTGCGCAAGAAGGGGCGCAGGTGGTCGTGGTGGATATCGACGATGCCGCCGGAGAAGCGACGGTCGAGGCAGTGCGCAAGCAGGGCGGCGATGCCATCTATGTGCATGCCGATGTCTCACGCGCCGCGGACTGTGCGGCGATGGTGGCTGCGGCAGAATCTGCCTATGGCAGGTTAAACGTGCTGTTCAACAACGCCGGGATCATGCACAGCCAGGATGACGACGCAGTCAACACCGAGGAAGCCATTTGGGACCTGACGATGGCGATCAACCTCAAGGGGGTCTATCTCGGCTGTAAGTACGGGATCCCCGCGCTGCGCCGCGCTGGGGGCGGCAGCGTCATCAACACGGCTTCTTTTGTGGCGTTGGTGGGCGCGGCGACCCCGCAACTGGCGTATACGGCCAGCAAGGGGGGCGTGCTGGCGTTGACACGCGAACTGGCCGTCGTCCATGCGCGCGAGCATATCCGGGTCAATGCGCTCTGCCCCGGCCCGCTGCGGACGGAACTGCTGATGCGGTTCTTGGATACTGAGGCCAAGCGGCAGCGGCGGCTGGTGCATGTGCCGATGGGGCGGTTTGGCGAGGCGGATGAGATGGCGCAGGCCGCGCTCTATCTGGCGTCGGATGAGTCGTCGTATGTGACAGGGGCAGAGTTTGTGGTGGATGGCGGCCTGACCGCGGCCTATGTGACACCTGAGTAAGAAAAGGGAATAGGACCAGTCTGCTTCTGCCGCTACTCCCCAATCCCTATCTCCCCACCTGACTTAATCGCCGGGGATGATCAACTCCTGGCCTTCGATGATGGAGTCGGGATTGCTGATGTCGTTGGCCTCTAGGATTTCCTCCACGGTCACGCCGTATTGCAGGGCAATCCCGAACAGGCTTTCCCCTGCCTGCACCACATGAATATTGCCGCGCGCCGCGGCGGCGTCGCGGGGTGTGACGCCGGGGATGATCAACTCCTGGCCCACCCGCAGATTATTGGGGTCGCTGATGTTGTTGGCCTGGGCGATGGCATCGGCGGTGACACCGTAGGATGCGGCGATGTCCAGCAACCCTTGGCCTGACTGGACGATGTGGATCACGCCCGTGCCCGTCGCTTCACCTGGGGCGGCTGCCTCTCCGGTCTCACCTTGCGGGGCTGGCTGCGATACGCCAGGGATGAGGATCGTCGATCCGACGATTAGGTTGTTGGAATCCAACAGGTTATTGGCTTCGATGATCTCGATGACATCTACACCAAAGCGCAGGGCGATGGCCGTGAGCGTGTCGCCGGGCTGGATGGTGTAATACATCGGTTCTGGCGTGGGGGTCGGCGCGCCTTCAGCGGTCATCCCCTCGATCAGGGGGATATAGAGCGGCTGCCCTGCAAAGAGGGAATCGCCATCCAGGTTGTTGAGTTCGCGCAAGGTCTCGACATCGGTTTCGAACTTCAACGCAATCGAGCCAAGCGTCTCGCCCTCTTGGACCGTGTACAGGAAGGTCTCCTCGCTCTCCGGCGTGGCGGTGACCGTGAGGGCCAGCGTCGGAGTAATGATGGGTTCCGCCCCGGCTTCGGGCGTGAGGCTGCTTACTTGTGGCTCGCGTCCGGATTCGGCCTCTTCGGCTGGTGCGCTCTCCACCACGGCTGACGTCGGCGTGGGGGGCGGCGTCGGGCGTTCGCGGGTACACGCAACCAAGAAGATAGCGGCCAGCGCGATCACAAGCCAGCGGACAGAGACATGCACGAGGGTCCTCCCCATGATGGTGGGCAAATGAACTCTGCCAGCATGATAGCACATGAATTTGCAGCCCGCAAGCGTCCTATCGCAAAAATTGGTAGGCTGCGATAGCCGCCAGGATGGCAAAGACTAACTGAGACAGGTTAAAGAGGGGCATCCTCACCAAGATAAAGCCGCCCAGGCTGCCCACCAGGATGCCGAGAATAATGCCTGCCAGCGCAAAATAGGGCATCTGCCGCCCGCGGCGGCGACCGACCGAGGTGCGGATGATCTGCCCCAGCACACCACCTGCCGCAGACCCCAGCATGAACGCCAAGATCAGGCCCAAGAACCCAAACCCGAACATGCCAAAGAGCAGGCTGGCGACCGGCGATGCGAGCGCAGTCACTACCAGCGCCACGCCGAAGGCAATCAGGTTGTCCATCGGCAAGGCGTTGTAGTACTTAGCCTGCACCCCGCGAATGCACTCCTTGCAGCGATAGCCCACATCCGTCAACTGGGCGCATTTGAGGCAGATGGGCTTGCCGCAGCGGTTGCAGCGCAGCAGCGTTTCCACATCCGGGTGATTGGCACAGTAGAGTACTTCGGCGCTTGGCGCACTATCCCCGGCGACGTTGGTCACTACGGTTTCCTCGGTCATGCTTTCCTCTGTCATGCTTTCCTTTCTGATGTCGCATCCTCGGCACTATTTTACCAGATCAGGGGGACTCAAGTCAGATAGGCGCAGGGCTTGCCCGTGAAATGCGTTTGACGCTGTGGAGATGCCATGCTATTCTAGACTCTCCCTTCGAACCTGCCTACATCGAACCAAGAATCAGTCAAATATCTTCCACCTATATACCTTCTGTTTCTTGCAGTGCCCTGCATGTCGAGACATGCCAGGCCTCACTTTTTACTATCATCATGCCAGTACAGGCGGGGCACAGATGCCAAGCACGGTCGCCGTCCGCGATACTGGACCTTCAGTCTACCGTGTCCTGTCAAACGCTTCGATGTCCTGATTTCCAGCATAACATCCGCCGTATGGGTTTAAGCGAAGCTGAATTTCACCAAAACGGAAAGGAAATGAGATGGACACTCGACATCGCATTGGTCGACGGCAGTTTTTGCAGTTGTCCGGTGCTGCGGCTGTGGGCGCATTGGCTGCGGCCTGCAGCGGCACCCCCGGCAGCGTGCCGCAGCCCGCTGTCCCCGAGGACGCCTCGGCCAGCGCCCCGGCAGTGGAGGTAGGTGCGGCTGATCAACCGGCGGGCATCTACAATGAGGCCCCGATGCTGCGTGAACAGGTGGAAGCCGGTACGCTTATTCCGGTGGACGAGCGGCTGCCGGTCAACCCGCTGGTCGTGCCTGTAGTGGAAGAGGTCGGCCAATATGGCGGCACATGGCGTCGTGCCTGGCTTGGCCCGTCGGATAGCTATGGCATCTGGCGTCTCCGTCATGAGAAGCTTCTCAACTGGTCTATCGACAGCAGCCATGTCATTCCCAATGTGGCCGAAAGCTGGGAGATCAACGACGACGCCACCGTGTTCACCATCCATCTGCGCGAGGGGTTGAAGTGGTCTGACGGCGAACCCTTTACCGCCGACGATATGATCTTCTGGTATCAAGACGTCCAACTGAACGAGGAACTCACGCCGGTCAAGCACACGCGTATGATGTTGGGGTCGGACTTCGGCGTCATGGAGAAGGTGGACGACTATACGGTTACCATCACCTTTCCCAGTTCCTATGGGCTTTTTGAACTCCAACTCGCCAGTGAATTCGAGCCTTTCTGGCCTAAGCACTACCTGCAGCAGTTTCACCCTAGCTACACCGATCCCGACGAACTGCAAGCGATGGCAGAGGAGGCTGGGTTCGAGACCTGGTATCAACTCTTCCAGGAAAAGACGAATTGGGTCAACAACCTCGAACTGCCAGTCCTCAGCCCGTGGGTGGTGACCAACTTACCATCGGAAACGATCTTTCGGATGGATCGCAACCCATACTACTTCAAAGTCGATGAGGCAAGCAACCAACTGCCTTATATCGACGCCATGACACATGAACTGGTGCAAGATGCGGAACTGATCACCATCAAGGCCGTCGCCGGTGAGATCGATATGCAATCGCGCCATATGTCGGTTGCCAATATGCCGCTCTATATGCAGAGCCGGGAACAGGGCGACTACCGTGTCCTGCAGTGGTCAGGCACATCCGGCACCTCATTTTCGATCATCTTCAACCAGAACTGGGAGGAAGACCCAGACCTGGCAAGCTTGTATCGCAATGTCGATTTCCGGCGGGCATTCTCGGTTGCCATCAACCGCGAGGAAATGAACGAGGTGATCTGGCTGGGCACGGGTATTCCACGCCAGTATACACTGCTGCCTGAGAGCCGCGGCTTCAAGCAAGAGTGGGCGGACAACTATGCCCAATATGATCCAGACCTAGCGAATGAACTCCTGGACAGCATCGGATTGACCGAACGGGGCAACGACGGCTTTCGTCTGCGTCCCGACGGCAGCGCGCTGACCGTGGTAGGTTATCAGTTTGCCCAGGATACAATCGCCGCCGAAATGGTCAAGGGATATCTGGCGGCAGTGGGCATCAACCTGATCATCGAGGTGCAGGAGCGCTCTCTGCATTACGAGCGGCTGGAAGCCAACCAGATCCCGATCGAGTTCTATCTTAGCTCGGAAGATATCTATCCGCTTTTCCTGGTCTATCCCTATTGGATTTTGCCGTATGCCCCTGCCGCCCGCATCGCCCCGGCCTCCGGTCTTTGGTATCAGACCAACGGCAGAGACGGGATCGCGCCGGAAGGGGATTTGCTGCGCACCATCGAGTTGTACGAAGAGGCCAAGGCAACGCCGGATGATGATGTGCGCTTTGAAAAATCCATGGAGATCTATCAGATCAACGCCGACAATCTATGGACCATCGGGACGGTGGCGGCCACCATGTCGCCGGTCATCGTCAGGAACAACTTCCGCAACGTGCCCGAATCCTTTATCTCTGGCACGATCAACGGCGCGCCCAATAATGCCAACCCCTGCACCTGGTTCTTCCAACAAGCCTAGAGCGATCGTCGAGGGGGAGGACGTAGTCTCTACGTCTTTCCCCTGTCTCCGGGTTCACCACTGCTTGATCCCCACCTTGGAAGAGGATACTCCGTGAACGCAAGTATATCACCTGTATCGCTGCCCAATCTTTCGGGCGTGCATCTGCCAAATCAGGAAAATGACATGAGCCGCCGCTATCTGCGGCTGATGCACCAGTGGGTGCCCGTCGCCCTCTCCTACTACAACGAATGGCCGGTGCGTCGCGACTGCGGCCACTTTTTGGGCGGCGTCTATTGGTATGGACTGGAAACGGTGGCGCCGATCTTCACCTTTGCGCTGCTGGCATCGTCTCCGGAATATGACGCTCAGGCGGCCACTGTCTCCGCCGATGACTTACGCCAGATCGCGCGCAAGGGGCTGCGCTACCTGCTCTTTACCCATGACACGGGCCCTGCCGACTGTATTCGCCCTCAAGAAAGTTGGGGACGTCCTGAACCGGCTGGCACCAAATGGGGCGAACGAGGCCAGGGCTTCTTCCGTGAAAGCCAGTGCGGCGGCACTATTGCCAGCATGGCTGTCACCGCTGCGCTGCTCGACGACCTGTTGGGCGATGAAGAGCGTTCCATGCTGGCCGCCATCGCCGCCGATTACCTTTCCCGGTTTGGCGAGATGCCGCCGCGTTCCGGCGTCTACTACGATACTCAGACCGAAGAGAACGCCTGGACTGCCCGCGGTTTGGCCGCTTGCACCCTGCTGCTTGCCGGTCACCCGCGGGAGGCAGAGTGGCAGGAACGCGCCGCGCACTGGATGTTTCAGACGACGAGCCGCCCGCAGGATACCTACAACTACGCCGAATTTGCGGACGGAAAGACGGTACGCGAGTTGACCGGGCGCACCTACACCACGCTGCCCGATGGCACTGCCGAGAATCATGGCTTTGTTCACCCCAACTACATGATGAGCGCGATCAACATCTCCGGCGCAATTGCCACGATGCTGCGTCTTTTTGGGCGACCTCTCCCGCCGCATCTATTCTGGCGCCGCCAGGATACCTACGATGTGCTCAAACCCTGGGCGGATGAGACCGGCGCATTTCACAGCGTACAGGGCATGGACTGGCCTTACTTTGCGTATCCGGGCCACTGCGCGGTGCATGCCACCGCCAATGTCTATCTGCATGACCCGGACGCTGCGCTCTTGGAACTGGATGCGCTTGCCACCATAGAGCAATCCGCCGCGGCGCACAACGGGCGTATGGTCCCCGAAGACGTGGCGGCGCACTGCCATACCGTGCAAGACCCAGCGTTGATGCGAGAGCAGATCGCGGCCAGTCTGGCGCAGGCGTACCTGATCCACCGGCTTGAAGGCGTGGGGGAGCCGCCTCCCGCCCGTGAGGAGTTTGAAGCGCGTGTGGCGGGTATCTATCACTATCCGCACGGCGGCGCGCTGGTCCATCGCCATGCCAACGGGCTGACCAGCCTGGCCTGGCGCAACCGCACCATGTTGGTTCCCACCCCGCGCGCTGGTTCGAAGATCATCGGCCCCGCCGAAGGTTCGATGCTGGCGACCATCGAGGTCGAGGGCGAGTCGGAAAGCACCGATGAAGTGGTTTTCCGGCTGCGTGAAGGGGCTGATCGCGCCGCGGTGATGCTGGTGCAGGATTTGGCGCAGCGATCAGTGCGCCGTCACCTGTTCGTGGCGATGCTGCCCGGCGGCTCCTGTTTGACAGTAGAGCGGCTGACAGCGCGGCGTCCCGTCACAGTGAGGCGGCTGCAACAGGGCTTTCTCAGCGTCATCAACGACGGATATTTCGGCGACACTCCCGACCGGCGCGGGCGGCGCACTCTCTACTGGGCAGAAGGGGAACATATCTTTACCGGCTACCCGACGCCTTCGGCTGATGATGACGAGGTGCAAGACCTGTCTGGCACCCACTGGGTCAATGTCGATGATCGCTTTGGCGTGATCTTCCGCGGGGATGGACGGCGCTTTTACCTCAACCGGCGCTACTTCGCCGTTTGGCATGCCATCAAGGATGACCTGGTGTTGAGCCTGCACGATGAACCCGCCTCGTTTGAAGCCGGTGCTGAGATCGGGAACTTTGTTTGTCTCTGGCGACCGGAGCAGGCGCACCAAGCAACCGCAGCCGAAACCCTCCACATCCACGATACACCCGCCGAACTGTGTGCGGTTACAGTCGATGGCTTTCTCTGTACGGCCAATTTCAGCGCTGATGAACAGACCGTCCCGGTTTCGATTGACATGGCTGCGGGCGATGCGATCCCCCTGGGCTGGGGCGCAACCGGCATCACCTCTGCGGCCATGCAAATCCAGCCGCGCCTGGCCGCTTGGGAACCGGCCATTATCGATCTGCCAGGGTGATGCCCCTATCCGATTGTTTAGCATTGTTGTCTAGCTTCTGTCTAGGAAGCTGTAGCTTTCGCCAAACCATGAAACACTTCTAGAGGGAATTCGATCTGGTAATGTCTGAACAAACGCAGCAAGCTCAATCGCGTGTAAGCGGCTTTATGCCTGCCGGTGGATTTACCGTGAAACTACAGTCGCTGCCCCCGTCCGGCCTGTTTGACAAACTGGACCTGACCCGCCCAGAGTTGGCGAGTGTGGCCCAGGCGTATGAGCAAGGTGATTCTGCAGGGGCATTGGCCGCGCTGCTTACCTATTACCGGCAAAAGTATCCCCTGGGCGCGCAGCCCGCACCGCCGCTGGATGAGGAGACACGCGCCGCCATCGCCCGCGCCGATGAGATCAGCCGCCATATCTTTCAGTGGGGACCTCACCCCCCGGCAGACTACGGCCCCGATATTGATTGGGCGGCTGACCCGGCTGCCGATATCGAGTGGGTTGCCTCCGTCTATCGCTTTTATTGGGCGATCCCACTGGCCGAGGCCTATGAAGCGACACGCAATGAGGCGTATGGTCGCGCCTTCGTGGAGTTGGTTGGCGACTGGATGGCGAAACACCCGCTGGAAGAGCATGAACGGGTGCATCCTGTGTACGACTATTGGGTGGGGTTTGCCTGGCTTGACCTCCAGACCGGCATCCGCGCCACCAACCTGTGCAGCGCCTTCCGGCGTATGGTGCACAGCGAGGCCTTTACGCCGGAATTTCTGGGCCGCTTCTTGGCCGGTCTCTATGACCACCAGACCAAGACGCAGAAGATCCCGATGGGCCGCATCCATAACAAAGCCATCTTTGAGCAGCGCGGCTTTATCAACGTGGCCTATACCTTCCCCGAATTTCGCGAGTCCCGCGAGTGGCTGCAGCTTGGCCTGGAGCGCAGCCTGGAGACTTTCCTAGCGCAGACGACCGAAGATGGGGTGCAGCGCGAGTGGTCCGGCGGCTACCACACGGCGGTGTTGCGCGATGTGATTGAGATTGCGCAGCGCATGGAGGCGTCAGGCATTGCTGTCCCGGCTGCCTATCAGGAACGGCTGCGCGGGATGGTCGAATACTGTTTTGGCATCTCCACACCCTTTCTGGAGATACCGATGTTTGGCGACACGCGCCGCGCCCAGATTGACCCCGACGACCGCAGTACATGGAGTCTCTACTCGATGCTGATCGAGGAAGGGGAGCGGTTGGGCGACCCCAAATACGCCGCGCTGGCCCGGCTGGACCGCGCCCATCTGCCGCCGCCCACCAGTTACGCCTTTCGCCATGCGGGTTTCTATGCCATGCGTAATGACTGGGGGCCGGAGGCTGTCTACCTGGCCCTGCACTGCTCACCCCCGGCGATCACCTCGCACGACCAGCCCGACAACGGGACCATCGAACTCTTTGCCTATGGCCGGATGCTGCTCCCCGACTCCGGCTTTTACAAGTACGGCAGCGACCCGGTTGGCCGCGCCTGGCATCGCCAAACGCAAGTGCATCAAACGTTGACCCTGGACGGGCAGGATTCACAGGACGCGGCCAGCCAGTTGATCTGGCAGAGCGAGGCCGACTTTGATCTGGTGACCGTGGAAAACCAGTCCTATCCCACGTTGGCGCACCGGCGCACGATCTGGTTCGTCAACAAGCAGAGTACAGACGCTGCCTTCTTTGTCTTTTTGGACGAAGCGTTGGGCGAGGCAGATGGGGCGCTAGACCTCCATTTCCAGTTTGCGCCCGGCCCAGTCCAGATCGATGTCGCCACCGGCGCGGTGACAAGCTGCTTCGACGATGCCAACGTGTTGGTGCAGCCCGCCGACAGGGAGGCTGTCACCGCTTCGTTGAGCCGGGGATGGTATGCCTGGGATCATGGACAG
>CAZYQJ010000093.1:0-12010 GCA_964649925.1 uncultured Litorilinea sp. | reverse complement strand
CACACATATTCAGACCGAGCATTTTATCCAAGCCCTCTACAACCTGCTGGACGAAACCTTTGACAACGTGCAGGGCTATTTTCTCGACAAAGGCACGTCCATGTTTGAGACGCTGGCGACTATCTCCGCAGAGGAAGCGTCCATCCCTGTAGGCGGCAAATGCGCGACGCTGGCGGCGCAGGTCAAGCACATAGCCTTCTACCTCGAACTCGTGGATCGCAATGTGCGCAGCGGTATATACGAACAAGTGGATTGGGGTGAGATCTGGCGCACGACCTCTGCCGTCACCCCGGAGGAATGGGAGGCGCTCCAGGCGCGGCTGCGTGCGGCCTACGATGGCATCCGCGCCCTAATTGCCGACACGCCAGAATGGCCGGATGAACAGTACGTCGGCGGCGCTATCGCTACCATTGTGCATACAGCCTATCACCTGGGCGAGATCCGGCAGGCGCTTTGTACCCTCAAGCCGTGAGCGGGGGTGAGGCCGAACCCGCGCTACCCGGCGGGTTTGCTGGCGACGAGGATCAGGTGGTCGCTCTGGTTGTCGTAGGGATTGCCGTCAAAATTCCCCCAGACCGCTTCTATCGTCAGCCCCGCAGCGGACAGCATCAACTCGGCCTCATTGCGCCAGAGAAAGCGCAGCGTAAAAGGGCAGATCGTGCGCTGCATTGCGCCGTCGGGGGCCGTCTCGTCATAGATGAACACCGTCTCCTGCAGTTGCGCCGCCAGGTCGATCATGCGCACGCTCCACTTGATCACTTGCCCGCCGGAGGGCGTCTCCCACTGGTCGGCCAGTTCCATCACCCCATGCACCTCCATCAGCCGGGCGATGTCAGGGTGGAACAGGTCGATCAACAACAGCCCGCCGGGTCGCAAATGGCGCGCCGCATGAGACAGCGCGGCCAGTTGGTCGGCGGGCGTGGTCAGGTGCATCAGGGTATTGCTGGTACAAAAGGCAAAGCCATAGTCACGGCGCGGCAGGGTGACGGTGCGCAGGTCGCCTTCGATCAGGGTCACGGCATCGATCACCTGTGCCTGGGCCAGCTTGCGCCGTGCCCGATCCAGCATCACCGGGCTGATATCCACCCCGGTGATCGTGTGGCCTGCCTGGGCCAGCGGCAGTAGCAGGCGGCCTGTGCCGCAGCCTAACTCCAGCACCGGGTCGCCCGCTTCTTCCGCCAATTCGAGCAGTGCGGCCACATCGTCGTCATAGAAGCGGTAGTCGTCATCGTAATAGCGTGCAAAGCGGTCGAAGGGCGTGGCGGCCCCGATGCTCTCTTGTGTCATAGCGGTATTGGGGTGAACCAAATTTCAACGTATATCTCCATCATAGCCCCCCGCCAGGTGAAACTCCAAGATTGCTTTTGACACAAGTGGACATATGAGCTATACTAATCACATTCTACCAGCCGACCGCACGCTCAGTGCAACCGCGCCACGGCGAGGATGCGTTTGAGTGTGAGGGTCGGCCATTGCTTTAGCCGGCAGGCCCACCCTTCCGGTCACAAGTTTGGAGGCGCCGCCGATGCCGGCGGTGTTTTTCATGGAGAGTTTTCGCAATGGCGAACAATCAACCGGTCTACCTCACCGCTGAGGGATTCAAAAAAGTCCAAGAGGAATACGACTACCTCACGGGCACGCGCCGCAAAGAGGTGGCGCAGATGATCGCCGAGGCCAAAGCGGAAGGCGATATCAGTGAAAACGCGGGCTACGACGAGGCCAAAACCGCGCAGGGGTTCCTAGAGGGTCGCATCCGCGAACTGGAGAACATCCTTAAGAACGCTCAATTGATCGAAGATCATGAACACCCCGCGGATGTCGTCAGCATTGGCCGTACCGTCGTCGTGCGCGAAGATGGCAGCGACTTTGAAGAACGATACACGATCGTCGGCGCAGTGGAAGCTGACCCTGCCAACGGTCGCGTCAGCAACGAAAGCCCCATGGGGCAGGCGCTGCTCGACAAACGAATCGGCCAACGCGTGACAGTCAATTCGCCAGGCGGCGAAATTGTCTTTGAGATCCTCGCTATCGAGTAGCCCTTGGCCGGTATTTAGGAAGGAAAGCCCGCGTGACTGACTTGCCCACGCAGTACTTTGATCCGGCCCATCTCACCGACCAAGAGCAAGCGCGCCTACAAAATCTCCAGGGGTTGATCGCTGCTGGCATCGACCCCTACCCGGCGCGCGTCCAGCGCACACACACCATTGCCCAGGCGCGCGCCTTGTATGAAGCCGAAGGGACCGGCGCGGTCGTGACAGTGGTCGGGAGGCTCCTGCGCCCGCGCATCCTGGGCAAGTTGAGCTTTGCCCATCTGGAGGATGGCACCGGCCAGATTCAACTCCTGCTGCGCCCGGACAATTTGCCCGAAGGCTGGTATGACCAAATCTGGAAAAAGCTGATTGACGCCGGTGATTTTCTCGGCGCAACCGGCCCGCTGACCGTTACCAAGACGGGCGAACTCAGCGTCGAGGCGACCCGCATCCAGTTTTTGAGCAAGACGCTCAAACCCATGCCCGACAAATGGCACGGGGTGCGCGACCGCGAGACACGCTATCGGCGTCGTTATGTTGACCTGATCGCCAACCCAGAAGTGCGCGACCTGTTCCGCACACGCGCAGCCGTGGTGCGCGCCCTACGTGAGTATCTGGACAGCCAGGGCTTTCTGGAGGTGGAAACCCCCATCCTACAGCCCATCTATGGCGGCGCGGCGGCGCGCCCCTTTGTGACGCACCACAACCAGCTTCACCAAGACCTCTATCTGCGGATCAGCTTCGAATTGTATCTCAAGCGGCTGATCGTGGGCGGCTATGAACGCGTCTATGAGATCGGGCGCGACTTCCGCAACGAGGGGGTCAGCTTCAAGCACAACCCCGAATTTACGCAGCTTGAATTTTACGAAGCCTACGCCGACTATGAAGGCGTCATGCGCCGCACCGAGGAGATGATCGCGCAGGTGGCGCGCGCCGTCACTGGCGGCACAACCATCACCTACCAGGGGCATACCATTGACCTGACCCCACCCTGGCGGCGCATCTCGCTGCGCCAGGCCATCCTAGATGCCGCCGGGATCGATTACGAGGCCCATCCCGACGCCGAGTCTCTGGCCGATGCGATGAGCGAGATCGGTCATGAGCCGGACCCGAAAAGCAGTTGGGGCAAACTGGTGGACAGCCTGATGGCGCGTCACGTCGAGCCAAACCTGATCCAGCCTACCTTCCTGATCGACTACCCGCGCGATGTCAGCCCGCTTGCTAAGGGTTCGCCCGATGACCCGCGCCAGGTGGAACGCTTTGAAGGCTTTGCAGGCGGGATGGAACTCTGCAACGCCTTTAGCGAACTCAACGACCCGCTCGATCAGTTGCAGCGGTTTGTGGACGAGAGCTACCGCGCCCACCACGGCGACGAAGAAGCCCATCCCATCGACGAGGACTTCATCGAGGCGCTTTCGTTCGGCATGCCCCCCACAGGTGGCTTTGGGCTGGGCATCGACCGGCTGGTCATGCTCTTTACCGACAAAGACACCATCCGCGAGGTGATCCTGTTCCCGCACCTGCGCTCGATTAAAGAGAGCGGCGACGAAGATCCCTGCGAAACGACTTCCGGGGACACCTAGCTCGACTGTTAGCCCAGGGTGCAGTTCATGGCAGCCCAGTCCACCGACATCCACAAAGCGGACGTCGATAGCCGGATTGCGTTTGTGCTGGCCTGTGCTGCAGCGATCTGGCTCTTTCTGCAGACGTCCCCCTGGCCGGATACACCCGACGGCTTCTTTCATCTACAGCGAACACGCGCCCTGGCCGATGCACTGCGCCAGGGCGTCTTGTATCCGCGCTGGTTTCCCGATTTCAGCTTTGGCTACGGGCATCCGATCTTGCATTACTATGCGTCAGGCTTCTACTATCCACCGGCGTTGATCCATCTGCTGGGGCTGGACCTGATCAGCGCTACCCGGCTGGCGCTTGCCCTGATCTACGGGCTGTCGGGCGCGGCGGCCTATCTTGCGCTGCGTATCCTCACGGCTCCCCCGGCGGCGCTGGTCGGCAGCGTGATAACCCTGCTCTTTCCCTACCGGCTCTATGACCTGTGGGTGTGGGGCGCACTGCCCGAATTCGCCGCCTTTCTCTGGCCGCCGCTTCTGCTCTACGCCTCCATCCGCGTCCTGCGTACGCCCGGCCCCTGGTGGACCAGTCGCAGCGCATTGACCCTGGCGCTGGCATGGGCCGCGCTAGCACTGACCCACAACCTGACGGCGCTGATGGCCGCGCTGATGACGCTGGCGGCGCTGCCGCTGATCGCCTGGCTGTGCCGCCGATCTACAAACTATGCGCAGGCCCTATTCGGCACTACCTTGCGGCTCGGTCTTCCAGCCCTGCTGGGCGCGCTGCTCAGCGGCTTCTACACCATGCCGGCACTGCTGGAAGCATACTGGGTAGGCATCGGCACCAGTAGCGAGAGGGGAGACTACACCGTTCATTTTGCCAACTGGTCTTCCCTCTGGCAGATCGCCGCACGCTACCGCTACCCTGCCGCCGCCGACCCTGTGGTTCCGCTGCCCGTCTATGCCCTGCCGCTGATCATGTGGGGTGGCATTCTCCTGGCCTGGCCGCGATACAGGCGGTTTTCACCCGCGCTGGCGTTGGGAGCGGTCTGCGGCCTAGTATGGCTCACGACCGTGTACAGCGCGCCGCTCTGGGCGTGGGGCGCACCGCTGCTGGGCAAACTCCAGTTCCCCTGGCGTTGGCAGACGATCCTGACGCTAGCGTTTGGCGTGCTGGCCGCGCTGCTGGTGGACGGTGTGATCGCTGTGCAGACGCGCCCCACGCGTGCCTGGCTGGGCGCGTTTGTGACCAGCCTCCTGATCCTCATCTATGCGGCGG
Organism: uncultured Litorilinea sp.; assembly: GCA_964649925.1. Lineage (GTDB taxonomy): Bacteria > Chloroflexota > Anaerolineae > Caldilineales > Caldilineaceae > QEUY01. Next base: position 7,133 of record CAZYQJ010000093.1, on the reverse strand, counting down.
GCATTCCCATAACGCCGCAGACCCGCGGCCTGCAGCCGCGCGACCTGTGGGCCTTTGACGCCGAACACGGGCAGGTGGGCAGTACGTGGACAGGTGAATTTCTGCCGCGCTGGGTCATCGCACCGCGCTGGACAATCGGGCGTGGCCCGGAGACGCCCCCACCCCTCCAGCCGCCGGTAGAGGTAGTTGCCGCACCCGTCAACGTGGGATACCTGGATACGGTCTATGCCATCCAAGCAGCCGCGCCGCTGACCGTCACCCTTGACCGCTTTTACTTTCCTGCCTGGCAGATCCAGATCGACGGCACGGCGCAACCCGCGTTCCCCGCAGGCGAGTTGGGGCTGCTCTCCGTGTCGCTGCCCAGCGGCGACCATCAGTTGGCGGTAGCATGGCGCGCCACGCCTGCAATCTGGCTGGGTCGTGCGGTTACGCTACTGGGCTGGCTGCTGGTGTTGTACTTGCTGGCGCGCCAGGGCCAGCGTGTGGCGACAGGGGGCTGGCTGGCGCTCGGGGGGGTCGCGGCGTTGAGCATGACAGGCGTCACCGCAACAACGACCACGCCCGCACTCATTGGCGGCGACTTCGGCAGTGTGCGGCTGGAGGCTGTGGAGATCGCGCCCGTCTATCCTGGCGATGCCGCGCGGGTACGCCTCTACTGGACGGCGAACGCCGCGCCCGCCGATCTGGTGTTGTTTGTCCACATCTTGGGGCCGGATGGCTCGGTCCTGGCGCAGTGGGATGAACCGCTGGGCACGTCCTACCGCCCCGCAGGCCGCATCCAACCGGGGATGATCTTTCGCCAGGAGGTGGTCGTGCCGCTGCCCGCCGACATTGCCGCAGGCGAGTACGCGGTCGTCGCTGGTCTCTACCCTGCCGGTGCGCCTGACGCCCCCTTGACGGCCACACACACCGCAGATGCCCTTACCACAGGCGCAACTGCCATTGAGGTCACGCGCCTCCCACTCGGCACGCTAGAGGTAAATCGCTGATGCAAACCGCCCAACACCGGCGTATCGCCGCGCTGCTGGTGCTGATCCATCTTGTGCTGGCAGCAGCCTACAGCGCATGGAATCCGTTAGGCGAAGCGCCGGACGAGGCCGACCATTGGGCCTATGTCTTTTATCTGGCACGCGAGCGCGCCCTGCCCGAAGGCCCCAGGGTGACCCAAAGCAAACACCCACCCTTGTTCCATGCTACCGCCGCCGCGGTGGCTTCGCTGGCCGAGCCAAGCAATGATTTTCTGCGCGCCAACCCGGACGCGGCCATTCACCCCGGCCCAACCCAATCACCCAACTTCTTCATCCACACCACGCTGGAATCCTGGCCGTGGCGCGATGGCCCGCTGGCCTTTCATCTGGCGCGGGCGTGGGCTGTGCTGATCAGCACCTGCACGGTGGCCGCGATTTATGGGCTGGGGCGCAGCGCGCTGCCGCACCGGCCTGGCGTGACGTTGCTGGCGACCGGGCTGGCCGCAACGCTGCCTGACTTCGCCTTTGTCGGCAGCGCGGTTAACAACGATGGGGCCGCGGCGCTCTTTGCCACGTTGGGGTTGTGGGGTGGGTTTGCGATCTATCAACACGCCGGTGCGCTGGCCGCGGGCTGGTGGACGCCGCTCGCCTTGGGGCTGGGCCTGCTCTCCAAAGTCAGCACAGGCACGATCTGGCCGGTGGTTGGGTTGTTGATTCTGCTGGGCACGGCGCAATTGGCCCAGCCATCCCCCCGCGCCACGCTAAGCGACTGGCTGCGCGGGGCCTGGCTCACCTGGCCGCGCTGGGTGAGGACAGGGCTGATCGTCTTTGTGCCCGCCCTGGTGATCGCTGCCCCCTGGTGGCTGCGCAACTGGCGGCTCTACGGCGAGCCGCTGGGCATGTCGCTGGTGCGCGCCACTGTGGATCAACGCACCGGTGGCTGGGGCTGGGCTGAGACGCTGTGGTTGGTGCGCGGCTGGTTTACATCATTCTGGGGCAAATTCGGCGGTGCGGGCCATCTCCCCTACCCGACCTGGGTCTACTGGACTCTGGCTGCGCTGACCGTCGCGGCCCTCATCGGGCTGGTAATGGCCTGGCGGCGCGACGGCCGCGCGCGCCTGCCGATGACGATCCTGGCACTGGCGTGCATTGCCGTAGCGGTCGGCATCTGGCGCTACTCCCTGGTCGCCTTGGGGACAGACCAGGGGCGGCTGCTCTTTCCCGCGCTCGGCCCGATCATGCTCCTGTTTGCCCTGGGGCTGGCCGCGTGGACGCCGCGGCGTATGGCTCCTGCACTGGGGACGGCGCTGGTCGGCGCGCTGGCGCTGCTCACAGTCTACGGGTTGGCAGGCATCATCCGTCCGGCCTTTGCGCCGCCGCCGCTGCTGGATGCAGACACAGCGGCCGCGCTGCCCCTGGAAGGAGATCGCATCGACTTTGGCGAGTTGACGCTGATGGGTTGGCAGCTAGACAGTCACCCGATCCTCTACTGGCAGGCGAACCGCGCGCCTACTCAGGACTGGCGCACCACGCTGCGGGTCGTGGCCGAGGATGGTACACTGGTTTGGGAGTGGCGCCGGTCACCGGGCTATGGCCGGTACAGCACAGACCGCTGGCCTGCGGGTACGCTCATGCGCGATGCCTATGCCATAGGCTGGCCGGATTGGGCTGGACCGGGCCGCTATCGGGTCGAGGTGGGGCTGGCCCCGCTAAACGGCGACCTTGTCCGGCCTGTCACGCCGGGGGATGCCGCCGCGCCGGATCACCCCTATGTATTCTTGGGTTGGCTGGAACGCCCCTGAGCGGGCATAGGAGGGAACCAAAGACTGTGACCAGCGAAGAAATGCGGCAACTTGCGCTTGCCCTACCGGGCGCGCAGGAGCAGGATCATCGGGGCCACCCATCGTTTCGGGTCAACGGCAAGATATTTGCTACCTTATGGCCGGACCAACAGCGCGCCGTCCTCAAGCTGCCGCGCGGCGATCAGGAGGCCATGACCACCCTCAACCCTGCTACTTATGCGGTTGCGCCTTGGGGACATCAAGGCTGGACCTACGTAGAACTTGCTACAGTTGATACAGATGAGTTTGCCGCCTTGTTGGAAAACGCTTGGCGGCAGGTTGCGCCCAACGTCAAGCCATCGTCACGACACGATGACAGGACGGCAGGGTAACGCTCGATCTCTGCCGCCCTATCATCCCCTACAACCGTCATCCCACCTGCCCCAAAAGCTGTTGGCACATCTCCGCACAATGGCGGCACGTCTCGGCGCAAACGCGACAGTGTTCGTGCGTTTGTGCGTGGCTCTCACATTCTGCGCCGCAGACCTGGCAGGTCGTTTGGCACGCACCGAGCAGCGCCCGCAGCACCTGGGCGTCCGGTTCGCCGGTACGTGCAAGCGCCCCTGCGGTCGTCTTGCACATTTCCGCACAGTCCAGGTTCAGCCGGATGCACCGCCGCAACTCCTGGACCATCTCCTCATGTAGACAAGCGTCGGCACAGATCGTGCAGGTCAGCGCACACTCACCTAAGGTCTGAATGTGCTGCGCCAGCATACCGGCGTCCATGCGCGGCTGCTGCGGATGTGTCTGCACCATCTGCGCGATCGATTGCCCGCTGCTAACAGTCCCGCGATTCATGGTTGGCCTTCCTTTCAGCGTATGCTTGACATGCGCCGTTTCAGAGTCTAGAAACACGCCGCGCAATGGCGCGCCGATCACAGGATGGCATAAACAGCCCACCCATTTTATAGCTCGAAGCACAGAGGAAAGGTATATAAGCAGATATAATCAATCCTCATACAGGCGCTCAATGGAGAAAGCCTCTCAGTTGAACAGGGTGTACGGTTTCACCCTATGCAACCAAAGAGGCTTTCTGTTGTCAGTCCCCTATCTTCCCGGCAGGTTCGATTACGCCAGGCTGATTTCCACTGGGAACAGCAGGCGCTACTCGTTGATGATCGGCAGGTAGTTCAGATCGTCAACCTGGGGGTCGAGATAATCTGGGATCCCGTCGCCGTCGGAATCGGTTGGGTTGGTCGAGGGATCGCCGTCGCCATCAAGGTTAGCATCTTCTTCCCGAGTGGGAATGCCATCGCCGTCGTCATCCGGGTCGAGGTAGTTGGGCACACCATCGCCATCTGTGTCGGTCGGGTTCGTCGCTGGGTTGCCATCCCCGTCGAGATCCTCATCCTCCTTCGCGGTCGGGATGCCGTCGCCGTCATCGTCAGGGTCGAGGAAGTCGGGCGTACCATCGCCGTCGGTGTCAGTCGGATTGGTGGCAGGATTGCCATCCCCGTCGCTGTTGTCGTCCTCTTGGTCCGAGGGGATGCCGTCGCCATCTGGATCATCGCTGGTGCAGGTGGGATGGTTCGGATTTGGATCACACGGGTCAAGCGGATTGGTGCCGTTCTCTACCTCCTCACCGTCCTCGACACCATCGTTGTCGGTATCAGGATCGGTCGGGTTGGTGTGGCTATCATTCTTTTCTTCGTCGTTGGTCAGTCCGTCATCATCCTGATCACACGGCCCCGCGTTGGGGTTGGGCACGCAGGGGTTATCCGGTTCCGAGTCGCCGATATCGGGCACGCCATCGTCATCGTTGTCCGGGTCGGGATCGATGACTGTGGTTGGGTCTTCGGCGATACCGCTACTGGTGTTGCCAGTGGTAGTGACAGCAACTCTGTTGGTGACAGTGCCGCTGACGGTGTCATTGACGGCAACGATCAAGTGCAGCGGGTCCAGTGCCGTGGCGGGCGGCAACGGGGTGGCGTTGGCCAGGGTCACTTGGTTGCCGGTGGTAGCGGCCAGGGTCCAACCGGTTCCGCTGTGGGAGACATAGCTGAAGCCCGCAGGCAGGGTATCAACCACCGTGGTCGGCGTGGATGTGGTCAGGCTGCCCGTGTTGGTGATGCGAATGGTATAGACGCCGTTGCTGCCTGCGCTGAAGTTGCTGGTGTGGGTCTTGGTGACGTCGAGGGCAGGGCACAATTGGGTCACGCCCAGCACGGTCACATCCATCTCGCCCAGGCCAATGCCCACCCCTGCCAGGAGCGGATCGACCAGATCGCCCAACAGCGGATTGAGAATCGAGTTGAACAGGTTGCCCACCAGCCCTTTGATCAGGGGAAGAAGGATGTTGGTGAGCAGTTCATCGAGGTCAATGCCCAGCCCCATGAGGATGGTATCCAATACCGGCCCCAGACCGAGGAGTTCAGCCTCTAGGGTTGTTTCGATATCGAGGTTGTTAACCAGGCTGCTGACCAGGTTGGTAATGGTAGTGGTCCCGGTGATCTGGGTTTCAGGGTAGGGCCCCGTAAAGCTGAGCGTTTGAGGCGAACCGGCGGTCTGAGCTGCACTAGAGATGCTGATACTGGCCGTGACCGAGGTCGCAAGCGGCAGATTGACGCCGACTGAGCCGACCGTGCCGGTCGTGACATCGCTGGGGCTGAGGGTGTGGGTGCGGTCGAAAAAGACGTCGTCGCGAATACTGCCGACATAGAGATCGGTCAGGCCTGGCGTCGCTTCGATCTCCACACTGTTGGCGATGGCGTCGATGGCTTGGATCACGCCGCTGCCGCGGGCAACATCGGCGTAAACGGCCAACTGCCCAAGTGTGACATTGGCAGAAACCAACCCGCTTGTTCCTCCTAAATTGACGTCAACCAGGTCGAGATTGAGCGCCACGCGCATGGCCGCGCTGTAAAACCGTGTCCCCGCAGGGCCACAGATGATGGTCGGCGGCTCGGTGACTTGAATCTGCAGCGATACCTCATCGAGAATCCCCTCCAGCCCCAGGGCATCACCTCTGATGGTGATGGGCGCGGGCGTGGTCAGCACATGCTGGAAGTTGAAGAGTTGGGCCGAGCCGGTGACCAGTTCCAATAGGTTAAGCTCAAGGTCGCTGAATCCATCTTCGGCCCCACTTTGGATGTGGAGCAGGTCGCCAAGTTGGATGGTGGGTATGAGCGCAACGGACGTGCTGAGGTTGCCCAGCGCAGTCGAGGCCGTACTGTCGGCCGTGATGGCGTCGAGCGCCAGGAACAGCTCATTCAGGGTTATGTCGCTGGTGAGGGCTTCCTCCGGCGTGCCTACACCGAGGTCTAGGGCTAGCTGATCGAGGAGCGCACCCATTTCAACGTTGGCGCCGGCCAGGCCATTGTAGTCGGGGGCCTCCAGATCGATCTCGGTGTCAAGCAGGCCACCCAGCACTGCGTCAAGCAGTTCACTCTGGCGGCTGTCAAAGTCGCTGATGAGGTGCGTGCCGCTGCTGACACAGGCGCCGCCGACACAGCCCGCTGTTTGGGCTTGGGCGGGTTGGGCGCTCATGAGGGTGAAGCCAAGTGCAGCGCAAAGGATGACGAACAGCGAGACCGCGCGGGCAACGGGCCGCGTGGCCAGGACATGCACCAACAAGGTTTGTCGATGAGGGACCTGCATCAATTGTTCTCCTTCTGTCTGTGTGATGAGTTTTGTTGGTCTATCGGGTGGCTGCCACAATCGCCAACAGGGGGTCAAAGGCGAATGGCAGCAGTGGACTGCGCGTCAAAAATGCCGACCGCATCGGTGCGTTCGCAGCAGGGCTGAATTAGACTGGCTGTGATGTAAAGTCAGATGAACTGCCAGGAGTATCGGGGGGGATGAACAAGCAGTTAGCTCAAGATGATCGCCAACACCTCGTTTTCATGTCGGCACTACCCAATCGTAGAGCGTGCCACGACCGCGGTCGTGCGGAGGCATGATGCTTTGGACACTGGGTTGAATGCGCTCTTGCACGTGTGGGGGCATCTTGTAGCTAAGCCTATACGTCGTGACAACGAACTAGCCGCGCGGCGCGCAATGTGACGCCCTCATAAAATGTCCTCTGGTAAGTATTGAATTCTATCGGGTTCTGACGGTGGGTCGTCATACTTTTGTCCTGGCCGCATCCGTCATTTGGCGTATATTGCGTGGTCAGCGCGGGGTGATGCGCCGGACGGTGAAGCAACCTTTGATGACTGTGCTGAGATGCATGAGGCGTCTTCAGGATAAAGCGTGTGCGCCCCTCAACCGGCGGCTTCTTCATCAAACAAAAAGCCGCATCACCCTGGTAATTCTAGGGTGATGCGGCTTTGCAGTCGGGGCGAGAGGATTTGAACCTCCGACCTCATCGTCCCGAACGATGCGC
>CAZYQJ010000092.1:0-12040 GCA_964649925.1 uncultured Litorilinea sp. | reverse complement strand
TAAAGCGAGGCCAAAATGGGATAGATCGTAAAGAGCAAGAACCCCAGCAACCACGGCGATACAAACGCCAGCCCCTTGAGGTTTGCCATCAACGCCTTACGCCGCGTGCTCCGGGTCTCTGCTCGTATTACGGAGCTAGATGTCACTGCAGCCATACACAAGCCCTTCCTAAAACACCACAGGGGAGCGGCAGCAGGCAGACCCTGCCGCCACTCCCATAGGCCGTAAACGCTATGCGCCGATCATTTCGGCAAGCGCCGTATCACACGCCTCCTGCATCTGGGTGACGGCTTCCTCGGTTGTGAGGTCGCCGTAGAAGTGTTCTTCACGCAGGTCATACCAGGTCTGCGCCGTGATGCCGGTGATGGGATTGGTGACGATGGACCCGTATTCGTCGTTGTCCAGAGATGACTGAATGAACCAATCCAGCCCGTTATAGTTGCTCACATCCTTGGCTTCGACATAGCTCTTGCGGGCGGGCAGCCAGCCCAGCCCCTCATAGATCGCATCACAGGCCTCATCGCTGTTGCAGTATTCGGCAAAGCGGTACATGAGATCCGGGTTCTTGGCGACGGTGGGGATCACAATATAATGGCCGCCTGCCACCTGCACGCGCGTGCCGCGGCGCGAATCGGGCACGGGCAGCCATGAATAGGCATAGTTGCGGTCCGGCGCGTTGTGGAAGAGCGATCCAGGCGTCCAGTAGCCGCTGATCAACATGGCCTCCACGCCCGACGCAAAGGCCGAGGTCGGCCCTGTCCACTGGCCGAAACTCTGGCGGAAACCGCTGATCTGTTCCGGCCCGACATGGGTATAGAATTCCTTGAGCGTGTCCCATGCCTCTAGCATCAATTCGTTGTTGATGTTAAAGGTTCGGGCTTCGGGGTCATAGTACGGGAAGCCCCAAGAGTGCGGGATCATCCACGGGTTGCCGTTGCCAATCGAGCCACCCATGGCGTCAAAGGGGTCCAGACCGATCTGGGTGACATTCCCTGCATCGTCGAACTTGGTCAGTTGGACATGCGCGTCAAAGACTTCAGACCAGGTCGTGGGCGGGTTAGCCGGGTCAAGCCCTGCTTCCTCAAACAGATCGACGTTATAGCAGAGCGCATAGCGCACAAAGCACTCGACAGCAGGCACACCCCAAATCTGGCCGTTATACTGAGCGCCTTCCCAGTTAGCCTCAAAAATGTCCTCGCTGTCGATGACGCTGCTTGCCTCGATCCAGTCCGAAACAGGCACAAGCGCATCGCGGGCATAGAGTTCAGGATAGGGGAGGTTGCTGGCTCCATCCGGCCCTTCTCCCGATGCAATCGCCGTCAGCAGCGCCTGCATATCTTTGGTGGGCAGCACAGTCAGCGTCACATCGGGGAACTGCTCTTGGAACGACTCGAACGCGCTCAGCCCCATCAATGTCTCGGCAGCATCTGCCCCCCAGTTGATCCAATAGAGCAGTTCAGTGCCTTCGACTGGCGCAGGGGCTTGTGCGGCCGTATCCTCGGAAGCGGTCTCTTGCCCTGTGGGGGCTGCTGTGGGCGAACAGGCGACGAGCAGCGTCCCGCCAACGGTTACGACAGAAAGCCTCAGAAATTCGCGACGACTAAGGGATGCCATCAGCCTTCTCCTTTGGGTAGAAATATTAAGTTGTGTATTCAGTTATCCGCAGCGTATTCAGTTGTCGAGATGGAACCAAGGTCTGGCAGTAGCGACACAGGGAGCGCCAGACCAACCACGGGCCTATAGGGGAATCACAGAGACCAATTTTCAGTGACTATAGGACCTATAGGAGCATAGCATAGCGGGCGCAAAGGCGTCAACTGAGTTTAAATCGTTTTCAATGGGTCAGTGGGATACAGGAGGGGTTGAAAAAGGGCAGGAACGCCGTTGTTCCCACCCCGCAAGGGGCAGCGCCCCTTGATCAGTCCCCAGTGTAGCACAGCGCGCAGGGCGGGCCAAACTGGAGCACGCTCCATCCCAGGCGGTTGGTACAACGCCGCTGGCCCATGCTATGATAAGGACACCATGCCGCTGCGTTACTGGCTCTTTGTCTTTCTCACCCTCGGCTTTACGGCCTTCGTAGGCTACGGCACCTATCGTACCGCGCTGCTGTTGCGCGCCTGGCGGCCTGACCGGAACCTCTTGCTGCTGCCCGCCGAGAACCTCCTGCGGCTGGCGCTCATTGTGCTGTGTGTGGCCTTAGGACACCTCAGCGGTCTCGACGCCGCGCAGTTGGGCTGGCGGTGGTCCCCCGTCGCGCCCCAGATCGCAGGCGGCGTGGTGATAGGGGTAGCCGCCGCGCTGATCATCCACCTCGCCACCCGCTGGGTCGTAGCGCGCAGCGGCAGCCGCTTCTACTCCCCTACTGTCCTGGAGATCATCGTGCCGCGCACCCAAACCGAGTTCTGGGGTGTGGTGGTTGTCATGGTCTGGATTGTGCTGCTAGAGGAACTGCTCTTTCGCAGCCTGCTGCTGGGCGGGCTGCTGCCCATTGCCCCCGCACCGCTGCTGATCCTGGCAGGCGGGATCGTTTTCGGCGCGATGCACAGCCCCCAGGGTACGTGGGGCATGACGGGCGCAGGGCTGGCCGGGATGGGGCTGGGGCTGCTCTTTCTGGTCTCGCACAGCCTCCTGCTGCCCGCAGTCACACACTACGTCGTCAATATCGTCCAGGTGTGGATGGCGATGCGCCTGAAGCGCCAGGAGGAAGCCTAAGGGGCAAATGGGTTGGGCGGCCTCTGCTAAACCGCTGTCACCTCGTCGCCCATCGCCGCCGTAGATGCGCCGTTATACAGCCCCGCGCGCCGGTTGCGCCGGATCTGCATCAAGTCCATCAACATGGTGATCGTGTCATGGATGGGCCGCACGCGGCTGTCTGTCCCGTAGTACCAGTGGACAGGGATCTCCAGGATGCCCAACCCGTGCTGCTGGGCAATGGTGAGCAGTTCCACGTCAAACCCCCAGCCGTTGACGCGCTGCAAGGGGAAGATCAGGTGGGCAGCTTCGCGGCTGAAGCACTTGAACCCGCACTGCGTATCATGGATGCCCGGTACAGCCAGCATCCGCACCAGCCAGTTAAACACCCGGCCCATCAGGTGGCGGTAGACCGGCTCGTCATGGCGCACCGACCCTGCCAACTCGCGGCTGGCGATGGCAATGGCGTAGCGCCGCGCATCCAACTGCGGCGGCAAAAAGCGCACCGCTTCCTCAATCGGTACGGCCAAATCGGTGTCGGTGATGAGCAGGTACTCGCCGCGCGCTTCCATCACGCCATGCTTGACCGCATTGCCCTTGCCCTTGGCGCTGTGCAGCAGCCGCACGTCAAAGTGATCATCGCCGCGCACATGCGCGGCGCGAAACTGCTCTACGACCTCAGAGGTGCGGTCGGTCGATCCGTTTTCGACCACCAGCACTTCGGATCGATAGGGCTGGCCGCGCAAGAACTCGGCAATCCGCGCCAACGTAGGCGGCAGCCGGTTCTCCTCGTTATACGCCGGGACGATGATGCTTAAAAACGGGAACGTCTTTCCGTTGCTCACGCAGTCGGGTTCCACCCTAATTCATCAAACTTGTCAACGCAAAGTACGAGCATATCTGGACGAGCAGCGCGCCCGCCCACAACATGTATGCGCCGATGCGCTGCTGGTGAAAGGCCATCCACCCGCCCCACAGGCCGTTGATCACCCAGGCGATAAACCCCACCCCAGGCAGCAAAAACAGCGCCGACTTCTCGCGCACTACATCAGGCAAACCATCGCTATTGTAGTGAAAAGCCAGTGCGTCGGGCAAATTGGGAAAACGAACCATCAAGACCCCAAAGAGCAGCAGTGCGCCCAAGAGTCCGCCCCCAACCAGCACCGGCCCCACCGCTTCGCCGCCAAAGACGCGATCCCACAGCGACGTCCGCACGCGCACCATTTCGAGTTGGGTCACCGGCCCTAGCCGGTAACGTGCCTGCAGCCCGGCCAGAAATGCAGCCGGGTCGCGCGGGGAAACGGCAAAGACGGCATCCCCTGTATCCAACAGCAGGCATTTCTCCAACGGCTGGGTGGCAACCAGCTGGATCTGTTTTGTGCCCACCGTGACTGCCGTACCCAGGTGAGGCGCAGGCCAGCGCAGCCCACTGCCCCCGCTCAAGTCGGGCAGCCCTCCCTGGATGACGCGCTGGACGGAGTGCAGCGGGATCACCTGTTGGGTGTTGGCCCAACTTAGCGTCACTGCATTGCGGTCCACCCAATACTCCATGCTGAACGCCGCCCATGTCCGGTACAGCACATAAACCAGCAGCGGCACGCCCCCCACTCCCGCAAAGATCAGGACAAACTTGATCCAGTCAATTGGCCGCCGCCCCATCCAAATCAGGATCAACAGGTCGATCACCACAATCCAAAAGGCGACGATGATCCCTTCCCAGCGGGTGCGGCAGGGATGCGGTTTATACACCATCGGCGCACCTATTCACGGCCCACCGCTGCGGGCTTCTCCTCCAGTTGCAGGTCCCACTGCCCCAGGTCGGCCAGAAACGCATAGTTGGTCATATCCAGCGTAATCGGCGTGACGCTGACAAAGCCGTTCGCCACCGCGCCCACGTCCGTGTGGTCGTCGTGAACATCCACCGGTCTGCCTCCGCCCAGCCAGTAGTAGGGACGGCCATAGGGGTCTTCGCGGCGGATCAACTCGTCGTTGGGATACTGACGGCTGCCGATCCGTGTGATGTGCAGCCCGCGCAGTTGGGACGGTTCCACCCCCGGCACATTGATGTTGAGCAGGGTTTGCGGCGGCAGCCCGCGCAGCAACACCTGTTCACCCAGTTCACAGGCTATCTCGGCGGCGCGGCGGTATAGCGCCTGCATATCGACCTCGACCTGCCCAGGCCATACTGTGCTGACCGCAATCCCGGCCATGCCCTTGATCGTGGCTTCCATCGCGCAGGCCACCGTCCCGCTGTAGGTCACATCAATCCCCAGGTTATACCCGGCATTGATGCCGCTCACCACCAGGTCGGGGACTTCGCCAAGTACGCCAGCCGCGGCCAGGGCCACACAATCGGTGGGGCTGCCGCTGCTGGCGTGCGCCTCGCTGCCATCGGCCAGCGTCACCGTCTGCATACGCAGCGGCTTGTGCATGGTCTTGGCATGGCTGCTGGCGCTCCAGTTCCGTTCCGGAGCCAGCACCTTCACCGTGCCCAGCGCGGCCAGCCCCTGTTTTAACGCCAGCAGCCCAGGGCTGTGGACGCCATCATCGTTGGTCACCAAAATCGTCGGCATAGACAATACGTTTCAGGGGGTCGTAGGTTTCTCATGGCGCACATAGACGCGCACCTCGTCGCTCATCGTACTGTTGCCCGCTTCGTCCACCACGCGCACCTTAATCACATGGCCTTCGAAGTAGACGCCGCCCGCCGTGCGGATCGCCATAAAGCCGTCGCCAAAGACGCGTGCCCGGCCCGGCTGCACATCGGGGTCATCGCTTTCAAAGCCCATCCAGTTCTGTGTATCCGCCGCCTCGATCTCGGCGATATCGCGCATGGTGATCTGCCACCGTTCATTGAAGGGCGCGACCGTGCTGGTGGCGAACAGGTTGTTGTCGATGTAGAACTCAACCTTGTCCACCGCCCAGGTGTCATTGGGCAGCACATTGACGTTGATCTGCTCGTCCTTCTCCATCACAAAGAGTTGGTCGGACCGCGGCTCGCTGATCACCGCAGTGGGCGGCGTATTATCAATCGTCACCGGCGTAGTCCAGACTTTGGGGCCGTCAGACCGGTCGACCGTCAGCCGCAGCGTATACAGCCCCTCGGCCAGCGTCGTGGTGTCAAAGGTCTCCAGCCGTGCATTGGAGACTTCCTCCGAATGCTCCGGCCCGATCTGAATCCACTCCTGCGGGTCCAGCCCAAAGCCATATTCCAGCCGGTAGGGGCCGCCGCGCGCGTTGCCGATGATCTCATACTGCCCGCCGATATAGCCATTGATCATGGGCGAGATGATGGCCGAGTCCGGGTCAAAATCTGCCATGCTGACCGCGGTCTGTTCGGTCGGCGGCTGGGCAATGCCGTTCTCCCGCACCCAGTCTGCCGCCTCTTGGGGCAAGATCTGGTAGACGCGCGTCTCCCTGCGCTCCGGCGGCGTCAGCGGCGAAGCCAGGTTGCCCGTCTCCGCATCCACCTCAAAGACCTGCCAGATGTTGTCGCGCAGGGTGGGTTCAGTCCCGGCCACAAAGATCTCACTGCGCTGGCTGGACCCTGGGCAGGCTTCCGTGGGCAGCAGACCGCTGGGCATACAGACCGTGGCGTTCACCACCCCCGGCGGGCGGTCATACCAGATGGCAGGCAGCCCCTCATGGTACTTCCGCATCACGGCATTCCAGATCGGTGCGGCCCCGTCCAGCCCGGTCACATTCTCCATTGACTCGTTGTCGGTGTTGCCGACCCACACCCCCACAGTCGCCTGCGGGGTAAAGCCCATCGTCCAGTTGTCCTTCCAGCCGTTGGTCGTGCCTGTCTTGGCCGCCACCTTGCGATCCGGCAGCGTCAGCATCGTATTGGCCCCAAACGACGGGGCACGCGCCACGTCGTCGCTCATGATGTCGGCCATGATGTAGGCCACTTCGCTGCTGAAGATGCGCTCGGCGGTAGGCGTCTCATATTTCTTGAGGATATTGCCAAAACTGTCTCGCACCTGGAGCACGGAGACCGGGTTGAGGTTGCGGAAGCCGTCACGACGTTGCGTATCCAGCACGGGCTCGCCCACCATCACCCCCTGGTTGGCAAAGACGCTGTAGGCATAGGTATGATCCAGCAGCGTCACCTCACCCCCACCCAGGACCAGGCTCAAACCGTAGAAGTTTAGGCCGCGATCCAGCCCGTTGATGCCCATGCGGTGGGCGGTACGCAGCGCATTCGCCACCCCCACCTGGTCCATCACCCGGATGGCCGGGATGTTGTATGACCGCGCCAGCGCGTTGCGCAGCGAAACCGGCCCGTGGTATTGGCGGTCATAGTTCTCCGGGCGGTAATAGCTGCCGTCCGCCTGGGGGAATGCCGTCGCCACGTCTAGAATCATCGTGGCCGGGGTCATATCCTGCTGCAGCGCCGTCAGATAGACATAGGGTTTGAAGCTCGAACCGGGCTGGCGTTCGGAGATCGCCACGTTGACCTGGCCGTCGATCTCCTCGTTGTTGTAGTCCAGCGAACCGACCATGGCCAGGATCTCGCCGGTGTCATTCTTAAGCACGACTACCGACGCGTTGCTGGCATTTTTGCCCTCCTCCATCAGTTTCGCCACCTGCTCACGTGCCACCGATTCAGCGTACCGCTGCAGTTCGACGTCCAGCGTGGTATAGATGGTCAGCCCCTTCTTCCAGATAAAGTAGGGGTCTTCCGCGGTGTTGAACTCTTGCTTGATCTGGTCAAGCACATAGAGCGCAAAGTGGGGCGCGGTGAGGATGTCAAACCGCTCGGCCACCGATTGCCGCAGTTCCAACGGCTGTTGAAAGGCCGCTTCGGCCTCGGCCCGGGTCAGATAGCCCGCTTCCACCATCGCCTGCAATGCCAGCCCCTGGCGGCGTTTGGCATCGTCGGGGTTGTCAATCGGGTTCAGCCCGGGATACTGCGGGATAGCCGCCAACATGGCCGCTTCGGCAGCGTTGAGTTCAGTGCTGCTCTTGCCAAAATAGACCTGGCTGGCCGCCTCCACCCCATAGGCCAGATTCCCATAGAAGTTGTAGTTGAGATACCACTCTAGAATCTTCTCCTTGGGGTAGCGCCGCGTCACCTCCATCGCCAGGATGACTTCCTTCAACTTACGCGCATAGCTCTGCTGGGCGCGCTCCTCCATGGGGATGATGATGTTCTTGATCAACTGCTGGGTGATCGAGGAACCACCCTGCACTGCGCCGCCCTGGAAGTTGGAGACAAAGGCGCGCAGCAGACCGCGCACGTTGATGCCGGGGTTTTCCCAATAGTTGCGGTCTTCCAACGCCACCGCCGCGTTGATCACCCACGGGGACATCTCGTTCAGCGTGACAAAGGTGCGGTCGCCGCGGAAGGGCCGGGGGTCTACACTTTCATAGAGCAGGTAGTTGCCGGTGCGGTCATAGATGCGCACCGTTTCAAATTCCTCCTGCTGCGATTCAATCACGCTGGCATCGGGCAATTGTGCCGCATAGGTGTTGTAAATGCCGTACGCCACGGCAATGCCCGACGTGATGAGGATCGCCGCCGTGCCGATCACGATGGCGGCAAACGCCGCCGCGCTTTGCCCAATCCACAGCCAGGGGCGCGGGCGGGTTTGGCGTTCGCGCGTGCGCTTGCGCCGGGACATGAGGATGCGGTCGTGTCGATCAAGTCGCTGCATAGGAACCTAACTGCTTTTCTCCACTACCAAGAAATGGCTAATGCCAAACACCGTGAGCGGGGACTGTTCCAGGACATAGGTCACCCGGCGCAGCCACCGCCCGCCATTGGGCCATCGTGCCACGATATTATCATAGCCGGGAAAAATCTGCGTATGAAACACCACGCGCACCGGCTCTCCCAAGAACAGATCACGCAGACCGGCGGCGGTGTAGACGCGCACATGCGGGGCCAGCCGGTCGCGCAAGGGATCGGGCAAATAGTTGATCAGCGGGGTATTGCCAAAATGGTACACCCCGCGCCAAAAGTGGCCGTGGGTCTCGAAGGGGTACAGCCGGTTGGGCACAAAGATCACGGCGCGCCCCCCCGGCTTCAGCACGCGCACCATCTCGGCGGCGGCAGCGCGGTCATCCGCGACATGCTCCAACACCTCATGGCTCAACACCAAGTCAAAGCTGTCGTCGGGATAGGGCAGCCGTTCACACACAGCCAACTGGATCGGGGCTTGGGGCACATGCTGCGCTGCCTGCATCAGATAATCCGGCTCCACGTCAATGCCGTGTACCTCGTCGGCATAGGGCAGCAGGGCCTTGATGTACATCCCCACGCCGCAGCCCTCTTCAAGAATACGGCAGGCGCGGCGCTTGCCCTCTCGCAGCCCCCAGCGCACAATCATATCGAGGCGACGCTGTTGCCCGGCGCGCCAGACATAGCTAGGGTTGCCGCGCAGCGCAGCGCGATCCCCGTGACGCGCCGCCTCTTCGGTCTGCTGGTCAATCACGAGTTTTTGTTCCCACATGGATCGCCACTGAGCCAAGCATCAGTTCTCGATAGAAAACGTTCCGCAGCCCGGCCAGTTCCATCATGCGCTGGAATTCCTCCGGCGCGGGAAAACCCAGCGTGCTGTGCGGCAGGTAGCGATACGCCTCCCGATCTCCGCTGACCCATCCGCCGATCAGCGGCACGACCCGGAAAAAGTAGAACTCAAAGAGCGGCCCCAGCGGCGTATTCGAGGGCGGCGTCGTCTCCAACACGACCACGCGACCGCCCGGTCTGGTCACGCGCGCCTGTTCGCGCAGCGCGGCCACACGATCCACCACGTTACGGATCAAAAAGCCGCTGACCACCGCATCAAATGTATCATCCGCAAAGGGCAGCGCCAGCGTGTCCCCCTGGGCAAACGCCGGGGGTGCGCCAGGGGCTTTGCCGCGGCCTGCGGCCATCATCTCATAGGTGAAATCCACCCCTATGGCCTGCACGCCGGGCAGCCGCCGCGCCGCATAGACAATATCGCCAGTGCCGGTTCCCACATCCAGCAGGCGACCGTGCGGCGGCAGGTCGCACAGGTCGAGCAGCAGCCTCCGCCAGCGTTGATCCTGGCCGCCGGTCATGATGCGGTTCATCAGGTCATAGGTGTGGGCGATGCGCGCAAACATCCGGTTCACATAGACCGGCTTGTCCTCGGCAGCGGGCAAGATTGTGGGCTGTGACGGTGCGTTCATAGTTGAATCAAGCCGCGCGCTCACCCGCGGGCGGCCAGTGCTCGTACTCCATCCGCCGCGCCGCAGCCGCGGCAATTTCTGCGCCATAGAGCCGCGCCAGCACATAGAGTGCCATATCGATCCCGGCGCTGACCCCAGCGCTGCTCACCACGTTCCCGGCATCCACCCAACGCTGGTCATCGATCACCACCTGACCGGGGAAGGTGTCGCGCATGCGCTGGATGCTGGCCCAGTGCGTTGTCGCCAGTTTGCCAGCCAGCAGCCCGGCCTTGGCGAGCAAAAAACTGCCCGTGCATACGCTGAGCATCAGTTCCGCTTGGGCGGCGCGGGCGGCGATCCACTCGATCAGCGCCGGTCGATCCACTGCGGTGCGCGTGCCCATGCCGCCCGGCACGACGATTAGGTCGGCAGCGGGGCAAGTCTCCAGGGTCGTATCGGGCACGACCCAAAGGCCATTGTTACAGCGCAGCGGTTCCAGGCTTTCGGCCACCGTCCACACCTCGCACAGCGGATCGCCACCGGCAGCGTGCGCCGCGCTAAAGACCTCATACGGGCCTGCGAAATCCAGCAGTTCGACCCCTGGAAAGATCAGGATCGCGATACGCCTCTGTTTCATCCTCGTCCTGCCCTTTGCAATGCCTGCATCGTCAGTGCCGTATCGTCCGTCAACAGCGCGTCCACCCCCAAGCGCAGATAGTAGGGTAGGCGCGCTTCGGGCGTCAGGTCCAGCGGCGCCACGATGCAGCCCAGACGGTGCGCCCAGGCGACATAGAGCGGGTTCGCCATCAACAGCGGCCAGGCCGGACCCAGCAACTCCATGTCGCGCCGCGGCAGCGGGTTGGTGAGCGTGATCAGCCCGGTGGGAATCTTCGCCCCCGTACGCCGCAGCGCATCCACCAACGCTGTATTAAACGACACGACCGCGCTTTTCGTCAAAGCGCGATAGTCGGCCAGCAGATTGACCAGACGTTTCGCCATCTCCGGCTCGAAAAAGCGCACGTCCTTGAGTTCGAGCAGCAGCGGCACATGCCCTTGGGTCATGGCCAGCAGTTCACTCAACGCCGGGATTTGCTGAATGCCCCAACTGCCGTCCGGGTCACGCACACGCAGCCGCTTGAGTTCGGAGAGCGTGTGGGCAAAGACCGGCCCCTGCCCGTCCGTCATCCGGTCTACGCGCTCGTCATGAAACAGCACAATGATCCCGTCGCGCGTGATCCGCAGGTCGGTTTCCAACACATCCGCACCCTGCTGGAACGCGAGTGAGAACGAGTGCAGCGTATTTTCGGGGGCGTGCTTGGGCATTCCCCGGTGAGCGATCACCAAAGGGCGCGTGCGTTCACGGCGCGTCCGCCGGTATTCACTCCAATCCATAGCCTCATTCCATCATCCGCCTGATCGCGTTGATGGAAGCATTGTACCACTGCCCCCCGTAAGGGGTTCAATTGCCCGGCTCGACGATAACGCCGCCCTGCTGGCTGCGCTTCCACTCCTCATACTCGGCCCAGCCCTCGTCGTTGAGCGGGTAGTATTTGCGGATCGAACCGCCTTCCAGCAACTTCATGCGGCTGAAAACCTCCCATTCCTCATGCGCCAGGGTCGCCTCGGCCACCAGCGTTGCCATCTTTGCCGGGACCATGACCGCGCCGTCGTCGTCGGCAATGATGATGTCACCGGGCATCACCAGCACGCGGCTGCACGCAATCGGCACGTTGTAGGCCCAGGGGAAAAGCGTCGCCTGCGAGGCGTAATTGGGCGTCACGCCTTTGGTCCACATCGGCACGCCCAGTTCGCGAATCTTGGGCCAGTCGCGCACGCAGCCATCCACCACCACGCCCGCGCCGCCGCGGCCCTTGAAGTACGTCGTCAGCATATCGCCCATGCAGCCGGTGTAGGGGTCGCCCCATGCCTGAACCACCAGCACATCGCCCGGCTCCACCGCGTCAAAGACGCTCCACAACGCGCTGACCTTTTCGGCTTGCTCCTGCCCTGCGCCCGAAGCGATGTCCTCACGCTGGGGCATAAACTGGAGCGTGACCGCAGGGCCGACGACCTTGGCCCCCGGCGTGCGCGCGATGGGGCCGTGCATAAAGGTCTGGCGCAGCCCCATCCGGTGCAGCGTGGCGCTGGCCGTGGCGCTGCTCACATGCGCCAGTTGATCCAATACGGATTTGTCAGGCCGTTGGTAGGC